>JAJDEK010000346.1 GCA_029259875.1 Planctomycetaceae bacterium | reverse complement strand
AATCAGGCGAAATGCAATTTTCATAAATCGTCCAGAATAACTTGATGTCAACACAGGCATCTGTTTCACCTCGATTATGCACGCTGAGTGCAATTTGGCTTTATCGTCCCGCTCTGTTGTATTTTGATCTGTCATGAAATTATTTTTATCTATGACAATATTTTCAGGAAAATCCATGAGATGTCTCAACAAATCATCTTCCAAATTCAGAACCGAATTGAGGAGAAATCTCCACAGACTCGATCAATCAAATCGTATTTACACTTTACCCAAGCTTATAATGACAGACACATTCTCCAACTGTAGAACAGCAGCCGCGGAAAATTTGCGCATCTGTTATTGAATGTCTTGAAAATCAATTGTTTGTAAGGAATTTATTCAGCTCGACTGGATCGTAATCATCGTGAGAGAGTTCATTGATCATTACGCTTCTATCGAAAGATAGAAATTGGCCGAACATTGGTGGATATGTTGTCACACGAACCGATAAAAATGAGCTTTTTAACGGAAACGTGTTAGTATTGTTTGATTAGTTTATAGGTAATTTTTATTGTGAGTTGTCACCCAGAAGAATCGACTAGTCACCCTTGCGGTAAGGCTGACTCGTTTTGAACTGAAAAAGAAGAAATTCCGAATGGTTTACTTAAATTACAGTTCAGAGAGAGATAGATTCTTTGAGTTTAAGAGATGTTGGGCGGGAACATATGCTAATTTCAAATCCAACGAAAGACGAATTTGACATTTCCATTGAGAATTTTTTCACAATTTTCAAAAAAGCATGAGATAATAGTAGATTCAATTCCATTCTAATCCCCATTGATAAGGGGAGACGGCGTACTTTATAGATGAATGATGAACCTTATTTAGTCAAATTAGCCCTACGACTGGCATCGGGGCTGGAGAAACTGCCACCGACTTCTTTAGAAAAACATCGCACGTTTATTCTGAGTCAACAACAGGAAGATGGTGGGTTTTCCGGAAGAGAAGGAGACTCTGATCTCTATTATACTGGGTTTGCAGTTCGGAGCCTGGGAATTTTAGGAGGAGTTGAAGAACAGGAATGTATTGAACTTAGCAGGTATCTCAGACAATTCAGCATCGAAAAGCTATCGACCATCGATCTGCTGAGTTGGCTGTACTGTGCACTGATCATTCAAGCCTCTGGGGGAGAAGACCTCTTAACAGGAGTACCTGACAACTGGAACACACAAATTTCACAAAATTTGGAACGGCTAAGAACGACTGATGGTGGCTATGCAAAATCAGAACGAGGTGCGCTTGGAAGCACATACCACACTTTCCTGGTTGTTTTAATCTACCAATTGATCGGCCTTGAAATACCAGCCTCGAACGATTTGATTCAATTTCTCTATGATCGGCAACGTGACGATGGTGGTTTCGTGGAAATTTCGCCGATGAAACGTAGTGGTACAAACCCGACAGCGGCCGCTGTCGCGACATTACTGATCCTAAATGCAATGGATGACGAACTTAAAGACGATGTTCGTGAGTTTCTCAACCAAGTGAAGAGTTCTGAGGGAGGCTTTCAGGCAAATACCCGTATCCCCTTTGCTGATGGACTGTCTACTTTTACCGGATTACTGACTGCTCAGGATCTGGGGCTAGACTCATTCGTCAATCAAGATCAATTGATGAAATTTATGAGTGAATGGCTTGAGTTCCCCACAGGAGGGTTTCGAGGAGCAAGCTGGGACGAACAAGCGGATGTGGAATATACATTTTATGGCCTAGGTGTGCTGGCGCTGCTTTTTGCCTAGCAATAAGGCGCCCCGACCTTCTTATTCCAGTGATTCTTCCAAATAAAGCAAGCGTCCGCATGACTTACAAAAAACGAGTCGCCCTGAATTGAGCTCTACTCGTAACTGAGGCGAGATTAAAACATTGCAGGAAGAGCAATATTTGCCATCTACAATTGACAAAGCACCAGCGCCGTGTGAGCGCACAAGCCGTTGAAATTGTACTTTTACATTCTCTGGAATAATATGTTCAGCATCGGCAATAGCTGCTTCACATTCTTTGATCTCTTCATCCAGAGAATCTCGAGCGTCCTCAAAATCTTGTGCCGACTTTTTGGCAGATTGGTGTGCGGTATCTTTTTTACTCACCCATGACTGAACATCAGCTTCAGCAACATCAATTTTATCCATTAATTCCAGGATTTCATCTTCCAGCACACTATTAGCCATTTCGTCTGCTTGGATTTGTCCCTTAATAATGTCAAATTCTTTATTTGAGGAAGCAGTATTCAGTTTTCCCTTCAAATCAAGGATTTTTGCTTCGTTGGAATGTAAGTCCAGGTTCTTCTGTTGAACCTGTTTTTTCAACTGAAGTACCTGATCCTGAATAGATTTGAGGTTCTCTTCCTGCTGTAAAGCGAACTCCTCTTTCAGTTTAATTCGCTTAGGACCCCGCTCTAATTTTTGATTTACATCATGCAATCTCAAATACAGATGGTGTAAAGCTTTCAAACTGGCTGCAGTAGTTGACATGTTAAAGAACTCCAGAAACGCTTATTTTGATGAGACGAAATGCAATACGCCTCAATACACTTGCTTTGTTATAAAGATTATTCCAGCAAATAGCCAGACATACGAAGCAAATCTAGCTGATCTTCTTTGGCGTCAATAAATAATGGTTCCTTGATGATGAAGTCAAAAAAAAACGCCGATCAATAATGATCGGCGTTTGAATTTCAAATGCTGGCTGATGCTGTTACATCCGCTTCTTCTTCGGACTCCGCCTGCCCCCACTCGGGGACTAATCCTTCTATAAAACCCTGAAGTTGTTTACTACGAACCGGGTGCTGTAATTTTCTGACCGCTTTCGCTTCGATCTGACGCACACGCTCTCGCGTTACTTTGAAGATGCGACCGACTTCTTCCAATGTATAAGTGTAGCCATCTCCTAAACCAAACCGAAGTTTGATAATTTCACGCTCACGGTAAGTCAATGTTTTCAATACGTGATCGATTTTATCTTTTAGCATTTCCTGGCTGGCAGTGTTGACAGGACTATCTGAGTCGGAATCCTCGATGAAATCGCCAAAGTAACTGTCTTCACTTTCACCCACAGGTCGATCAAGACTGATGGGATGACGTGAAATCTTAAGCACGCGGCGAGTTTCTTCCAGACTGATGCCAGCCACTTCTGCCGTTTCTTCCATGGTCGGCTCACGCCCTTTTTCCTGTAACAATTGTTTGCTGACCTTCCTTAATTTGGACATGGTCTCAATCATATGTACGGGAATACGAATGGTTCGTGCCTGATCAGCGATAGCGCGGGTAATGGCCTGTCTGATCCACCATGTGGCATACGTCGAGAATTTATAACCGCGACGGTATTCATATTTATCAACAGCACGCATTAAGCCTGTGTTACCTTCTTGAATCAGATCAAGGAAACTCAGACCACGATTGCGATACTTTTTGGCAATAGAGACTACCAGACGCAGATTACCACCCGAAAGTTCACGCATTGCGGTTTCGTAATCGAGATAGCGCTGCTTGACCGCTTTAATTCGCTCGCGAAGTGTTTCTGGAGTTTCCATGGTCATAGAAACCAGATCTTGCAATTCACGATCGAGATTCGCACGATCATCCTTGGAATTCTTCACCCTCAGATCACTCATATCACGAATCTGGTCTTCTAATTCCGTCATACGTTGAGAAATCTGCTCAAGCCGTTTCATACCAATTTGCAGACGTTGCGTACGCAGACTCAATTCTTCAATTAAAGTCGCCATTTTTCGACGTCGCTTTTGCAAGGAATTAAATGCTTCGCGGCGTTCATTCTTCGAAAGTTCAGGGTCAACAAATTTCTGGAAGTCACTTGAGTTTTTATTACAAAGATACTCCAGTGTCTTCAGATTGTGAGGCATCCGACCAAGAATTTGGTTCTTTTCGAGCCCTTCAGTAACAGAAACTTTAATTGTTCTATCAAAAGGAAGTTCGGTTTTATGAACTTTATCCAAAATTTCAATTGCCTGTCGCATAGCATAATCACTGCTCAACAATTCGCGGCGGAATCGACGACGTGTGATTTCAATCTTCTTGGCGAGCCGAATCTCTTCCTCACGCGTTAATAGCGGAATTTCACCCATTTGAGTTAAATACATTCGCACGGGATCATCAATACGTCGAGCCGCTTCATCGGTAGTACGAGAGCGAGCTCCTTTCGCTTTTTCCGGTTTCAAAACTGTAATGATCTGATCAGGAATGATATCTAATTCAATTTCCTCAATCGTGAGCAAAAGGTTATCAAGCTTCTCTGGATTGAGCGCTTCATCAGGAAGATAAGCACTCACCTGATCGTAAGTTAGATATCCCTGTTTTTTGCCGCTTTCGATGAGTTCATTCAATCGGGCGTCGAGTCGGTGCACGTTGCTTCTCCCAATCTATCTAGTTAATGGGTCTCAAGTGAGTTTTTCTTATGTCGTTTTTGATGATATTCTGATGCTTTCTTCAGTAATTCTTTCGCATCAGAACTCAAACTCTCATTTTGGGATTTCTGAAATAGAAGCCCCTTAGTCTGCTCGTGGTGTTCCCGTTCTTCCCGCCATTTAAGGTTTTTGATGGAATGATCCAAAAAATGAGGAATTCCTTCATGCGGGTTGGGACTCGAATGGATTTTTGTATGAATTGCTTTTTCTTGAGCCTGGGCGTCGATTTTTACGACCAGTTGTTTTAGATCCGGATCATCAATTCGATCCAGAATCCGATCCAAAACAGGTACAACCCCCTCTTCAGTTAAATCAATGCTTAACTGATAAAGAAATCGTAACTGTTGGTTTTTCAAGTTGGCAGGGGAAATATGTTGTTGAATTTGGGTGACGCATTCCGGATACACAAAGATAATTTCAAGAAGTTCACTCTCAAGTTGATTGTCTTTCGTTGTACTATCTGTTTCTTGACTGTTGCCAAGATTAGTGTTTGTCTGCGGAGTTGAGCGGGACTCATTCGAGAAGGAACTCGAATTAAGATTTGAATTTTGTTTTACTTCACTAAGTCGTTTTCGGACAACTTGTTCATGTAAACCCAGTCGATCTGCTAACTTTCTCAATATAATGTCTTCACGAATTTTACCGGTTAGGTTGGGACTTGCAGCTATCAACTCAAGCATTTGTTCTAAAATACGATGTTGACCATCAATTGACTCTAGTCCAAATTTCTTTAGACAAACATTCAATTTGAAATTCCAGGCTTCAGGAGCTTGATCAATCAACTGAATTAACTTATCTACGCCCTGCTCTTCCAAAAACTCGGCAGGATCTTTTCCCGCGGGTAGCGTTAAAATTCGCAAATCGACTTCCTGAGAGATAAATTTCGTTAAAGAACGTTCGGCCGCATGTTGCCCTGCATCGTCACCGTCAAAAACTAACACAACTTTACGTGCCAGACGCTTCAGATAAGAAACATGCGTGTCCGTCAGCGCTGTTCCCAATGTTGCTACTGCATTCGTCACCCCAAACTGATAGGCTGTTATGCAATCAGTGTACCCTTCGACGACTACGACGGTCTCTGTCTCTCGAATTCGCTGTCTCGCTTCATCCAAACCGAATAACAGCTTACTCTTAGTAAAGATTAGGCTTTCGGGACTATTAAAATACTTGGCAATCCCATCGGATCCGGTTCCGGGCAGAATACGTCCCCCAAAAGCAACAACGCGTTTACGCTCGTCGCGAACCGGAAACATCACCCGATTGACGAAATAATCGGAATATCGAGTATGACCTTCTTTTTTGAAGATTAATCTCGCTTCCGATAATAATGTCTCTGCATATTTACCTTGTGCCCGATTCACCAACCACTGCCAGTTGTCAGGATGAAAGCCCAACTGAAACTGTTTGATGGTCTCTTCTGTATATCCCCGCTCTTCTATTAGATAGCGGCGGGCATATTCTCCTTCTGCGGTCTCCATCAAACAATGATGAAATTGTTGCTCAGCCCATTTCATCACTTCAAATAATGTTGTTTTTTCAACCACGTTGGATCGTGAAACACCTCTCGCACGTTCTGTGGTTTGAGGAACTTCCAAGTGGGCTTTCTCAGCTAAGATCTTTAACGCTTCGAAGAAATTGACATCA
>JAJDEK010000345.1 GCA_029259875.1 Planctomycetaceae bacterium | reverse complement strand
CTGCCCATCGCGGAGCAAAGCGACAAGTTTTTTCCGAGTATTGATTTGGTTCATATCTGTTTTTCTGAGATCCAAGCTCTTTAGAATCTGAACAATACCTTCCTTGTTTCCCAGACCAACAATCTTCCCCTTGTCATTTTTCGCTAACGAAGCAGTAATCGCCCAGTTAGACCATTCATCAAGTTTGTCGCTGACTGCAAAGCCGTTACGTTTGGCAGTTTGAAGGCTCCAAAGCATAGTCCCAACACGGTGACAGGTCACACATTTCTTCTGCTCGATCCACCACACCCCTTTCTCCTCAATATAGGGAATGCTGCGCTGTACCGCTTCTCGAATCTGAATCGTTTTTGGTTTGTCCTCCGGTACTGCATCAGTCGACACAACATCGCGCCCCGGCTTCGACGACTGCGGTCTGTCATCAGCGCGCAAACTGATTGTGGAATGCAGAACAATAATTAAAAAACTAACCGCAGCAATCCGAGGAATTTGAAAAGAAATAACCATCAGAGCACTACCCATCTATCGAAGACTTCAAATAAGTTGAGGACCTACTAGTCATATTAACGAGAAACCGTTACAGGAGTAGTTCCTGCTTACATAGTAGCCGACTATAAATCAGTGAACGATTAGTACGATTACGTCTCAAACTCTTGCTAAAACATACTTTACAACAAGGGTTTACTCACATGCACTTTTCAGGATTCGCTGGAAACTCAACCCTCTTTGGAATCAGGGCAGTTTCGGTTTTAACGGCTTGTCACTCTTTTTTTCCACGGGATAGAGGGCTTGATGTTCTTCCATACTGGCGATCAATTCCTGCATCATTTTTCGAAGCTGTTTGGTTTTAGTAGCAGCCAGATTGTTTTGTTCAAAGGGATCTTCTGAGAGATTAAAAAGCTGATAATGGGAGCCTTCGGAATCCTTCGAGGGAACGTAATGATAGATCACTTTCCAATCGCCGTTTCGGTAACTGGTGAAGTAGTTGCTGCGATGTGGCGAGTGAGGATAGTGCATCAGAAATATCTCTTCACGTGAGCTATCAGGCTTGCCGGTCAATAGGGTATCGAGGCGTGCCCCGTCTACAGTGTGTTTATCTGGCACACTAGACCCAGTAAAGTTAAGGATCGTTGGGAACAGATCCTGAACCGCGGCGGTTTGCGTCTGGATCGTATCTGCCGGTATCGGCAGTCGCTTTTGGTAAGGATTGTCAGGATTCGGCTTTGCCCAGGCAGCGATGAAAGGCACACGCATACCCCCTTCGTAGTGTGCCCCTTTTTTACCGCGTAATGGAGCGGCACAGGCGACAGCGTGCTGGTGCCCCAAAGGTGCATCTGAGCCATTATCACCCAGAAAAAAGACGAGTGTGTTTTCAGAAACGCCAAGTGCGTCAAGTTGATCTAGAATGTCGCCCAGTGATTTATCCATTCCTTCAATCAGCGTGGCAAAAGCTTGCGCGCGAGCCGGTTTACCTGACTGTTTGTAATGGTCGGCGAATCGTGGATCGGAATCAAAGGGTGCATGCACAGCGTAATGTGCCATATAGAGAAAGAATGGCTGATCCGTCTTCACAACATCAGCGAGTGCTGAATTAGTTTCCAGCGTGAGTGCTTCAGTGAGGAAGGTCTCGGTACCGTGGTATTTATCCAAATGAGGAACCGCATGATGTGCTCGTTTTGTACCGAGACCATAATTCTTTGTCCCATAATAACTGCCAGGTGCACCGAAAGAGGCGCCGGCAATATTGATATCGAAACCCAGATTACCTGGATTCGCTCCTGCAAAATCACGTGCCCCAAAATGGCCTTTCCCCACGTGAATCGTATGGTATCCATTTTTCTGCAGTAGCCGAGCCAACGTGATGTCGTTTTTCTTTAACCCTTCCCAGTTCCACTCAGGCGGCCCCTGTGGTCCTCGATTATTTTTAGTGGGATTAATCCAATTGGTTGCGTGATGCCGGGCCGCATTCTGCCCGGTCATAATTGAGATACGTGTAGGCGAGCAAACACTCATTGCATAGAAATTGTTGAACCGAATCCCCTGCTTCGCCAAGCGTTCCATACTGGGGGTAATATAGAAATCGTTGAGCGGATATCTTTTAGGCTTGCCCTTTGCATCGGTCAAAAAAGGAACAGAAGTGTCCATCACGCCCATATCATCCACAAGCAACACCACAATGTTTGGTGGTTTTATCTTTTCGTTTTGAATGTTTGTGGCAACGACTTGAGTGATCGTCAATGAAGTGCACAGAGACAGAATTAAACCGTTGACAGCAACCAGTCTCATCCAGTGTGAAAAATGAGGACTCATGGTGTGATAAACTTCCTTTAACTGAGATCGCCGAATAGGTACAGGACTGAAATCGATGCAAGTCCGCTCTATTCTGAATATAACAGGCTGCACCCATTGATGTCTAATGAAGTATTACATTACTTACATAGAACAAATGTTCCAGGAACGAATGGCACTGTCATCTTCCAGTTTGTGCGTACGTTGATCTATGACAGAGACATGTTTTTTGTAAAATCATTTCTGTCTGGAGTTGGTCTATTATTTTAACCGCTCCCGGCGATAATATTTTGAACCCTCCCTGGATCTTCTTGCATGAAATCACCAGGGAGGGTTTTTCATGGCCGTTAATTTATCTGAATCGTCGTCTCAAGACAGCAGCAGTTTTCAATTGATTCTCGATTCGTTTCTGTCGTCAGCGGGGCTACCATTTTCGGAAGTACTTTCTGCGGAACGCATCGCGCGGACCTTTGCCAGACATAACGGATTGTTTGGAGCGCATGGCGTTTACTCCACCGCTGTTATGGTCTGGTCGTTTCTGGGTCAGGTATTGCGTGATGGTAAAGAGGCATCTTGTCAGTCTGCTGTGGCCAGGGTGGTATCGTATAATCAACTCACAGGCAAAACTGTTCCTACTGGCGATACCAGAAACTATTGTCGAGCGCGAGCCAAACTCTCTGTTCCGGCTCTGCGCGAACTCAGTTGTGAAATTGCCTCCGACCTCGAAGCTGCTGCAGACGAAAGCTGGCTTTGGAAAGGCAGGCACGCCAAGCTGATTGATGGTTTTACCTTCACCATGCCGGACACGGAGCTCAATCAAGGGGAATTCCCGCAGGCGAAAACCCAGTCTCCCGGCTGTGGTTTACCTATCGCCCGGGCAGTAGCGATTCTCTCGCTGGCGACAGCCTGTGTGCTGGATGCAGCCATCGGTCCCTACAAAGGGAAACAGGCCAGTGAGACCGCTTTGCTGCGCACACTGTTTAACTCGTTCCAGTCGGGTGATGTCGTTGTCTGCGATCGTTACCACTGTTCCTTCATGATGATTGTCTCGTTACTGAAACGGGGAACTGACATTTGCGCGCGACTATATCAGAAACGTAAACCCGACTTCCGACGTGGCAAACGGCTGGGCAAGTACGATCATCTCATTATCTGGACCAGACCGCAACGTCCTAAATGGATGGACAAAATAACTTACGAGCAGATACCAAAGACCATTCTGCTGCGGGAGATTCGTTACCATATTGTCGAAAATGGAAGACGGTCTCAGGCGATGACAGTGATCACCACACTCCTTGACGAAGAGCATACCAAAGCAGACATCGCCGAGCTGTACGGCTTTCGCTGGAACGTGGAACTCGATCTGCGCTGTATTAAAGATTCATTGAATCTGGGACACATGCGTTGCAAATCTCCGGCAATGATTCGCTGCGAACTGTGGACCACGATGCTGGGATACAACCTGATTCGCGCGACTGCGGCCGGTGCGGCGTTGCTGCATCAGATACGTCCCCGGCAGATCAGTTTCACAACTACATTCCAATTTATTCTATCCGCCTGGATGATCACTGCGTGCAGGCAAGTCGATCACCAGATTTTGAAGGCGTTATGTCAAACACTGGCAAATCAGATCCCCGCCTGTGAAGTAGGAAACCGGCCTGGACGTATCGAACCTCGCGTCATCAAACGCAGGCGCGGAACTTATCCCCTGATGCAACAACCAAGACAGGTACTCAGAGACCGTTTACGCAACAATACCACTTGAAAGAAGTTAGAACTCGACAGTGCCATTCGTGCCAGGAACCGTATTCGATCCAGAACGGATTTATTTCAGGCACATTGGGATGCCCATCGAGCGATTCAATCACTGTTCACAAAAAACGAAGGATTATCACTACAAATCGGCGACTTTTGCTATTTAGTAGTGGTGTTACCTTCAACGAAGGGGAGTAAAGTATATCAAATCAAAAAAAATTCTGAAAATTTTCGCCAGTTTCGGAAGTCCACGGTCCTTTATAATTGTGGTGTGCAGGACGGTGCAAGTTGAATGTTGTCGTGTGGTTACAACTGAGTAGGAGATTTTGAAATGGCATCAAAGGAATCCTCGAAATCACATGCGGTTACGATGCTAATGGAGCACCGCGATGCATTGTTTGCATATGTGCTTGCATGTGTGCGGAGTCACGTGGATGTAGACGATATTCTTCAGAATGTGTCCGTGGCAGTGATCGAGGCAGCGGAAGTGCCAAAAGATCCCGTTCACTTTCTGGCTTGGGTGAGAGAGATTGCTCGACGACGCGTCTTGGAGCATTACCGAACATCAAAGCGGCTGTTGCCTGTCGATTCATTGACCGTCGAACGACTGACAGAAGCAGCGAGACGCATCGACTCCAGGCAGAGTAGCCAATCCCGGCGGGACGCATTGATTGATTGTCTCGAAAAGTTACCCCCGGAAAGTCGGCAACTTCTAGCGGCGCGATACGACGATTCAGTGGAAAATAGTATTACTGCGCTGTCTCAGCAATTCGGACGGAGCGAACAAGGGATGATGTCGCTACTGTATCGTATCCGAAAAGCTCTACGTAACTGTGTTGAACAGCGTTTCCGGTTGGAGGGGACATGATAGAGATCAAACAGTTCGAGCAATTGAGAGCTTATCTGCACAACACCCTCTCGTCATCCGAGTTGGAACAGTTTGAAACACAGTTACATGAAGAACCGGGACTTGTCGATGAGTTAATGCGAGTCGCGTTCGAGGAATCTGTGTTGCGCGATTGGGCGTGCGCCTACCATCGCTCACTCGAACTGGACGAGGAGGTAGCGCACGAGGAGATCACACAGATTCCACTTTCACA
>JAJDEK010000344.1 GCA_029259875.1 Planctomycetaceae bacterium | reverse complement strand
AGGGCATTTTATCAGAGACCCAGAGAGAAGGTTTTGCTCTGAATTCGGGTTGACCCATTTGTAATTCCTTGATATTTCACTCTGCTACATCTCTCTATTTTTTCAATCTCCCCTCATTGGCTCAAGCATGCCTCCAGAAATAGGGAGATCAGCTGGGCATTCCCTAAGTCTCTACTTTTATCAATTTTGGAAAATTCAGTTATGCCATTTCAGTCTCGAAAGACTGTTAATCTTCTGATTATTCTGTCTATGATCGCCTTGAGCGGTATGCCTGACCATTCGACATATGCGCAGAATCGATCTTCTGAGTTTGGAGGGGCGAAAGCAACCAGTCCCGATTCCTACCGACATCAAACAATATTTGCACCGCGTGATCAGGACATTAAGCAAATCAGCCAATCGCCACAGGTTCCCGATGTATTAGACGCTGAGGCCCGTGAGGCATTGGGAATTCCTCCTCAATTGCTGGAAGCCGATGAGTCTTGGAGTGAGTCTGAAGATGAATTTCTTGATTCCGAAACGTTTGTGCCATTGATTTCTCATAAACGTGCCACGGCAAATGTGACCTGGTTACCCGGTACAGGTGATGAGTTAGGAATTTTCAGCCTGAGTTTGTCCGAAGCTTTGGAAGTACCTCGCTATGAAGGATTCACGATCACACCCCGGTTTGGCGTGCATTATCTGGATGGTCCCGTGCGAACTGATTTACCGGCGCGGGTCTACGATACGTCGGTTGCCTTTCGCTGGTTTAATAAAATCAATGAAAAATGGTCGTATGAATTCGAAGTGGCGCCAGGCGTTTATAGTGATTTCAAAAATGTGACTACTGATGCTCTTAGAATTACCGGAAGAGGGCTCGCCTATTATATGCATTCGCGTTCCAAACAATTTGTGTTTGGAGTTGTTTATATCGATCGCGAAGATCTCAAGCTATTACCAGCTGCTGGTATGATAATGTGGTTTAGTGAGGGATCACGTCTCGAACTCATTTTTCCAAAACCCAAATTTACATACCGCATCGAAAAGAGTGAGGCGCGAGAGCGTTGGTTGTATGTGTCTGGCGAATTTGGTGGTGGTTCCTGGGCCATTCGTCGCGCTACAACGGGAGTCGATGATGTTGTGACATACAACGACCTGCGATTGATTGGCGGCATGGAGACCAAGCATACCAATGGTATGATTAGCCAGTTTGAAATTGGTTATGTGTTTAATCGCAAGCTGGAATACTTATCGAATAACGGGAATTACGATATTTCTCCCACGGGGATGATTCGCTATCAACTAACATTCTAAAGCTTATAAATCGCATTGAATGTCGACCCATGTGCGTTTCTCAAACGATTCCAGCACGGAGTCAGCGACAAGTTGAGCTGAGGCACCGTGATCGAAACCGGGGATGGCATCCCGTTCTTCCACAATGGCTGACACAAATTCATAGACCAGATCAAAACGGAAGACTGTGCTGGGTACACCTTCATTTGGTTTACGAGGACTGCCTTCAATGACCAGGAATTCTTCCGGCACCGGAAGTTTTTCCATCGTTTTTCCGGGTTTGCCGATCAGGATGTTATTGGGGTCTGTCAATTGATAGGCGGCGGAACCTTCAGAACCATTTACTTCTGCCCATTCATAACCAAATCCATCATTGTGATAGCCCTTCATCAACGTGCTCCCTTCCCAAACACCAACTGCACCATTTTCGAATTGTCCGATTAAGGAAGACCAGTCATCGACTTCCGATGGTTCACAGGGTTGACCTTCTGCAGTCTTGTCTCGGGGAACGAATTGCGCAACCGCACCACAGATGCTTTTAATCGGGCCGAGTAAATCTTGAGCGAAATCAATCCGGTGAATCGTCATGTCAAACAAGTCGCCGGCTCCCGCTAGTTTTTTACTTTGTCGCCAGCCCCAGCTTGATTCGGGCCAGTCGAGAAAGCGTTGGCTGCGGAAGTGACGAGGAACACCCAGCGCACCTGATTCCACCAGATGTTTCACATATCGCATGGAAGGGGCAAAGCGATATGTGAATGCCGTCATATGTCGCAGGTTGGCTTCGCGGGCAGCGCGATACATTTCAGCCGATTCCGTATAATTTAAGCCCAACGGCTTTTCACACATCACATGCTTTCCACCTCGAATACAAGCTAATGCGATTTCATGGTGTGTAAAGTTGGGAGTGGCGATGATTACCGCATCTATTTCAGAATCGTCGGCGATCTCTTCGTACTTGGTCGTGACTTTCGTTTTTCCCCAATCGGATTGGCGTTGTGCCAGTAACTCTGAATTGGGATCACAAATCGCAACTAGTTCCGCGCGCGGATCGAGATTGATACCGGGGACATGATGATAATCAGAGACGGCACCAGCACCGATGATGCCGATACGAATAGAGTCTGTCATGAATGAGCCTCTAGTGTGCTATTTATTTGTAATTGGGGAATGCTGATTTATTTCTTGTGCAATCGGGCAAGAAGGGCAAAGGCTTCCTCTTGTGTATGGATTGATTCTTCTAACTGAGCATCTTGAATTTTAGTGAGTAGTTCCTTGAACTCAGGACCTGATTCGATACCAAACTCAATCAAGTCATTCCCCGTGATCAGTGAGGGAGGATTCAAAATTTCAGTGGGTGTATGATCTCGATACTGACGACAAAATTCAAGGTCGTCCAGAGGTTGTTTTTGGGAAGTGAGATCTGCATTGACCAGTTCAAACAAGTAGAGACAATTTTTATGAGCCAAAAGCCGTTTGAGTCGTGAAAGTTTGAATGTTGGCGCACCTTGCAGGCTATTTCGATGCTGAATCAACCAATGAATCAGGGTGAGTTCATGATTGGAAAAGCGAAGTCGTTTGCAGATTTGATGAATCTGGTCGAGTTGATCTGATGGATCTTTACCGGGCACATCTAGTAATAATGTCGCGAATGCCGTTTCAAAGTTGGTGATCGTCAGCTTCATCAAACGAAGGAGTGTCTGATCCCATAGAGGTTGTTTTTCTGTTTCGTCGAACAAAGGAGCCAATTCAGGGATGATTGATTTCAACAATCCAGAACTCTGAACAAGTTCAATGGCATAGCTACGGTTTAGGTGGACTAGCA
>JAJDEK010000343.1 GCA_029259875.1 Planctomycetaceae bacterium | reverse complement strand
CCCCCATACCGGCGGCCTTCAACATCGCTTCAATCGTATCAGCATCTCGATGCTGACTGATTAGTGCCACGCTGTTATGTTCTACAGCGCAAAAAAGTGGTGGAATGACTGAGTCGTGCCAAACGCTGTATAAATATCGGTTGGTACCTGTATCAGCAAATGGACAACGTTCAATACTGTCACCGACGAACTCAAGACGTGTCGTCTTAAATATCAATCGGATTAAAATTACAATCAAGGAATTGAGAACTTTCAGCAAAGTTCGACTCTGAATTTTCAACCGATTACTCCTGTGCGGCATATGCAATCAAACATTGTGGAACTGGGAATTGTAATCATGTTCCGATCTATGCAAATCCCAATTCTCACACATGAAATCAGGACTAGAAAAGTAAGTTTTTTTCGCCCCTATTTGCCATATACTTCCCATATTAAACAATACGGTGTGAACTCAGTTATTACTGAGGCTCTTCACTGAAACTGATGTCTAGTGCTTCCATGCGTCGATACAATTTTGCTCTGGTTAATCCAAGCAGCTTTGCCGCTTCAGTTCGATTGTTTTTGGATTGCTCCAAAGCGCGAATGATGTGCTCTCGCTCGACCTGACGAAGTGTTTCCTCCAGTGGTTTGATGACAGGAGACAATGAAGGCCCGAGCAATCGAGCATCTATCCCCGTTTTAAGTCTCAAAGGTAGCGACTCCTGAGTGATCAGCGTCTCTGACGTTGATTGGAATGCTGATTGAATAATCTTTGTTAGTTCATCCAGATTCGCGGGCCAAAAGTAATTATGAAACAAAGAGAGCACACCGGGAGCAAAACCGCTAACCTGTTTTTCTTGATATCGATTTTCATTTTCCAGAAAATGCTGAGCCAGAAGTTCCAAATCTTCCTTTCTCTCACGCAGGGGAGGAACTTTAATCTCCATCGTCGTGATCAGATAGTAAAATTCAGGAAGAATCAATTCTTGATCTAAGAGATCTGACAAGGAAAAAGAACTAGCCGTCACTAATCGAATATTGTCTTTGGCAGCTGCTGATTGAGATTTTGATAAAATCAACTCTTGGATGTCACGCGAAAGAGACTCTATATGAGAAAGAAAAAGAACTCCTGGCTCTAAAGGCATCGACTCATCATAATCTCTTTCAAAAATTTTCCCTACAGTTTGTTTCAATTCACGTGGAGGTAATTTGTCACATTCCAAGGGAATAAAAATCTTCCTCCTTTGATCACTTTCAAAATGAATGACTCTCGCTAAATGCTCCTTTCCTGTACCAGACTCTCCGCAAAAATGGACTGGTTGATTGCTATGAACCGCCAGCTCCAACTGTCGCAGAGCACGCTGCATGGCATCGTTTCGTGCAACAATGGTAGAAAAACGAAACCGGTTTCTCAAAGACAGGCGTAACGCTGCTAATTCCGCGTGCAATTGTTGAGATGGGGATGCAGTAGATAGAGTATGAGGTTCTTCTATCTGGTCTATGGTCCCCAATACCAGCTTTGTATTGCTGTGTTCATCAAGCAAAGGAGTGTAGCGAATTACGCAAGGTAACGTATTTCCGCTACGGGTTAGCAGAAAGCGAGGAACCTCAGATCTGTTTCCCTTAAAAACTTCGGGAGGGGGACACAATAAATTACAGACAGACTCACATTCATCAGGGTCAGTATCTACTGCATAATCGCAAGTCTGCCCAATAATATCGTCTGCCGACCACTCCAATATTTTTTCACAACCCTGGTTAAAGAACAGAAATTTTCGCGAGGCATCAATCAGAAACAAAGGCGTGTCGAGAGCACTTAAACGAGTTTCCAGTCGAGTATGTCGTCCTGTTCCTTTCTTCATACTTATCAGCACCTCCCATGAGATCTCAGCCAGTCAAGGAAATGCGTTTCATTTATTGAATCGATCCCTATTCAGACTAAAAATACCTCTGTTGCTTATCTTTGAACACGACCGGATCCACCACCATTCATCAATGCTTCAATTTCTGAACGAGTCGAATAGTTAAAATCTCCCTGAATACTGTGCTTCAAACAACTAGCGGCAACCGCATATCGAATTGCGGTCTCCATAGAAGAAAGTTCTGGAGTATTTAAAGCAAAAATCAAAGCACCTGCAAAGGAATCGCCGGCACCTACCCGATCGATGATGTTATGAATTTGATAACTGGAATATTCCCCCTGTGCATCACATGGAGCAAAATGTGCTTGCTGTTTTGACTGATCATACAACATCGCTCCCCAGTTATTATGGCTGGCTGAAATGCTTTCACGCAATGTGATTGCTACCTGCTTTACATTGGGGTATTTTTCAGTGATTTGTTTTGCTACTGAAATGTAACCTTCTATGTTTAACTCTCCCGATTCGACATCTGACTCAGGTGCTCTGATTCCCAATGATAAATCTGCATCTTCTTCATTGGCGATTACAAGATCGACAGATTGAACCAGAGATTGCATCGTCTCTCTCGCTAACTCTGTTGGCTTGGTATTTGCTTTCCAATTCCAGAGTTTTTTTCGAAAGTTCAAATCGCAAGAGACCATCACATTGCGCTGGCGTGCCTCCTCTAAAGCCTTCATAGATAAACGTGCCGCGGATTCGCTAATTGCGGGAGTAATCCCCGTGATATGAAACCAAGTTGCCCCCACGAATATTCGATCCCAGTCAAATATTTCAGGTGAGGCTAATGCAATAGAACTGAACTCGCGATCATAAGTTACCGTTCCTCCTCGCTGATTAGCCCCGGTTTCGACAAAGTAGATCCCAAATCGACCTTTTTTGCTCCGGTGGATTAAACTTGAGTCTACTCCTATTTTCCCCATTTCCTGAACGAGCGAATCTGTTATTACGTTATCAGGAGATGCTGTCACAAAGGCTGAGATTCCTCCTTGGAAGGCAATAGATACAGCGACATTGAGTTCACCACCACCGAACGTAGATTCTAGAATACCAGGTATTGATTGCCTGACACGCAAATAATTTTGAGGGGCCAATCTCAACATGACTTCACCAAAAGTAACGACTCTCACACTAAACCTTCGTTGCTATACAGAAAATATTATTAGACAAAATTCTGTATTTAGCTTACCTTGGTCTGTTGAATCATTCCAGCATCTCCCTAAAAGTAGTTTGAAGCATTTACTGTTTTGAATAGACAGTGGTCATAAGTGACGTGGCGTTGTGTGCTATATCTATGAATTGAGAACTGCTATTAAAAATTGATCAGATTATTGATTTATTTTTTTAATAAAAATGAGTGGTGTGCCAAACAGTTGTCATACCCATTTTTTAGAATCCAAATAACATTTCATAATCACTTTTAAAAATAAATACATGATTGAATAATTAAAAACAGGTGGCGGCAGTTTCGTCTAGCCCGTTCAGGGACTGAGATGGAGTTGAACGGGGTTGCCTGCATGGAACTGCCGCCCCTCTGTATTTGCATAGTATTAGAGTACGAGTTTATACTCTATTAAGCTGTCTATGACTACCAGTCTCTGATCTTCAAGATTTGGAGGGATTTAACTGTTAAGCTTGATTGTTTAATATTAGCGCCGGATTCGTTTTGACTTTAAAACCTAAGAAAAATAGAGTACAGAGCTCGGTTTTATACAAAGTCCAATGAATAGGGAAACAATCATATGCTTCACGATGAATCCGTAGTGATATGTCCGGCTTGTGAACAGAAAATCACACCAAAATACGGAATCAATCAATTCCGACAGCAGGCTTCGCTAGAATATCAATCCAAACGACTTGGCTGTTCTGTTGATTGCCCTCACTGCGGGCACGTTTTTATCTATAAGGTCTATCAGGAAGAAAAAAAGGCCTCTTAAGATCTTCTTTTCTGATGAAGTCTGCCTAAAACTTCATTATCATCCTTAGATTGAAAATCAACAGACTGACCACCCCACAATAGCATATCAATGCCATCCTTTTGTGTGTAATTTGACGGTATCGTGTCAGAGGTTTTGCAAAGCAAATCTGTATCATTAATTTTGCGCAGACAAAGCTTACTATCGTGGACGAAATGACTATCAACACCGTCAGGCTAAGGTAGCCTAAATGCACCGTTGGTATCATTCCCACAGATGATTCCTGGTGAATTTCGAATAAAGTGATGAAAGCCTGCCACCGGATTCGGAAGGCGGACAAGCCTGGAAATCCTAATAGGGCTCCTAACAAAAAAATGGCTGCACTACCTAAAAGGCGTTGATCACCAATCAAACCTTGTAACTGATTCTGATAAATAACTCCCGATTGTCGATCACCCAAACTATCCACCAGACAGGCTAGTCCGAAAATAGCGAGATAAGAAAATAGCAATTCAGGAAAAAACTCTTTCATCGCATCTAGAATAAAAGTCGCTTCCAATTCACTTGAATCATGGCGCCACTTCCAACATGTTGCGGAAAGTTGTGCGAGGAAAACACCTGTGAATTGCATCACAAACAAAGTCAAAATGGCCTTCATTTCTTTCTCAATTAACAAGAGCCCTGCTGTAGTAGCAAGCACAACCAATGCAAGTAACAATAAAATTTGCTCTGTATACACAAAAGAAATAACAGCGATTTTATTGACGATCAGAATTAAAAATAACAAACCCATACAGACAAAAATGATCGCATATAAAATTGAAATCCAATACGGCAGCTTTTTCTGGATCATTCTCATGTGAAAATTGACTGGAACCGTCCCCATTCGAAACACAGTACCAGTCAAAATCAGAATAATACCTAGTGCTGGAACAGAGAGGTTCAATAACAGCTCGCTTTCCTGGCCTATTCTTTGAAGTGCTTTGTGAATGACATCTAAATTAGTTGAGCCAATAGAAGCAGACAAGATGACAACACCACATAAAAGAATCGCCGTCACAGGTAAAGACGATTTGAAAAGCAGGAGTGCTGATTCTTTTCGGTGCTCGACTTGAATATGACTGAGAGCAAACACCGTAATAAGATACAGAGTCAGTTCAAAACTGATGGCCAGAAAATAAAGATTATTGAACATTCGAAAAATTGACACTCAATCAAGAACTATGTTCCAAAGACTCTGATTTTAAAAGGTACATATCAAGACAGTAACAAGTGCTAAATGAAGTACTATTGATCCAAACAAACAATTGAAACGAAACTTAATATTATTTTCTCTGACAACAGGCAAATTAAATTCACTCATGTGTCATGTTGTATAGAAAGCAATACCTTTCCTGATTTCCCGATTTTCTCTGCCTCTGTAACTGCCAGACTAATCTGACCCAAGGAAAACATACCTCCAATTTCTGTTGATAGTAACCCTTTGCGAATCAATGTGGTCAGATTGGTAACCAATTTTATTTTTGCTGGTAATGACAACGCTTCCATCTGACGAGCCAACCAAAAGCCTTCGATGCTTCCACCATTTCTGATCAATTCCCGCGACAGAAATTCCAAAGGTGCGTTTCCCAGAGAACCATAAAGGATGAACCTTGCCCGTTCTCCGAGTACTTTGACAATAGAAGTGGCGGTCGGCCCTCCAATGGGATCAATGGCAAACTTAAGAGTAGAACTTCCCATGATTTTGCGAATTTGATCTATTAATATACGTTCATTGTCATACTCTGAATTATACACAATGACATGTTTGGCTCCTAGTTTTTTTAACTGATCAATCTGGTCATGACGCCTGACAACATTGAGTGTTTGGAAGCCATAATAATTTCCCAGTCGCAGAACCATTTTGCCAACAGCTGAGGCTGCCGCCGTCTGTAAAAGCCATTGATTCTTTGGAATACGTAACAGTTGCTTCACTAAAATATAAGCTGTTGCTGGATTGACAAAAAAAGTAGCGGACTCTTCTAATGATAATTTTGAAGACACTGGAATTACGAACTGATTAGAAATCGCTACTTTTTCAGCCCAGTTACCTGTTGTTCGATTCAACACAATCACCCGTCGCCCCTTTAAGAGCGCGCTGCGCAAACCACCTCCACTTGCCTCAACGATTCCCACACCTTCAAAGCCTGGAGTGGCTGGCAGCTCAGGTCTTGTTGAATAGCCCCCTCTGATATTTAATAAATCAGAAGGATTCAAAGGGCTCGCTAGCATCCGGACCAGGACCTCCCCACCCTTCGCAATTGGTTCGTCAACTTCACAAACATTGAGAACTTCAGCCGGTTCTCCAAATTGTTCAAAGCGGATCGCTCGCATAGACTGTCTCTTTCACTATCAAAGGGCATCTCTGAATTGAGAGTTTAACAGGTCGCAGATAGGACAAGCAAGCAGGACTGAAATCGCAATCGGGTAGGCTTTTCGGTACTCTGTATGTAAAAATAATCCTTGCCGCCTTTAAGGCAACAAGGATTATTAGCTCATCTTCAAAATCGAATCTGATTCGGATTAAGTAACTCTATTAATTCTGCTTCTTTGGACTGAAATTAGAAACACCCGATGCAGTTTGAGTAGGACGAGCCACTGGTTTTTGAGCAGTTCCCTGAGGTTGAGGAGCTGTAGAGCGTTTCCAGTTATCGGTTGACCAGTGTGGATAAAATTGAACAACACTGCTTCCCAAATCACTGAGAATGCTATGAAACTTTTTCGTCGTCATATTCTGATTAGGAATCACTCGCTGCAGAACAAATCGACGATTGGTGGAAATGTAAGCAAAAAACTTTCCATTTCCCATACGGTCATTATCAGACAGCAAGCGTAGCATAGCAGTACGAGGTACATCAGCCGCACTGCGAGGAAGTGGGTCCAGCCAAGCCATCACCCAAACCCATTCACCATTCTCACTGAGAACGGCAGACATTGAAAGTTCCCACTCTTCCTTGTTTTGATTCGCTTTGAACTGAAAGTCGTAGCGTTTTTTCTTCTTGGTTGTGGTTAAACCCATCGCTTTTAATAGGTTTCCTAGCTGCTCTTCAGAGATTTGTCCAGGATTTTTCTGGCTGGCAGTAATAGCCGTATTTTTTGCAGCTGGTTGCTGAGCTTGCACTCCGGCTCCCAGAATTGCCATTACTGATAACACAGCCATAAAGCAGCCAATGACGATCCATCCGCGAAACGTGATTTTCATTTTGAAGACACTCCTTTGTCACTTCGATACTCTTGTACTAACATTTGTCAACGCATATCTGCTCTCATTCCTTTGATGAGCAGGCGGGCTGCACTTCGTTTTTGAAAGCAGCCCTGCAATGGTTCATTTCACAGTATGGTCAGATTCACATTTCTAGCGGCAGTTCTTGCCGAAATGAGTTAAGATAGTTCGAATAACCCTTTCAGGCAGATCTGAGACCATGTTTCGAACTGATCTAACTCTTGTAACAATTTTTCCGGTGAGTCAAACCCTGTCTCTATAATCGACTCTTCACGGGGTAGAACTTTGGGCAAGTCTAGATCAAATATGTGAACTATTCCCAAGTGGACCTTTCCGACCTCCGTTTCATCGTCATTAATGAGGCCTACACACTGTTCTGTATATCTAGTTCCCATCACAACTTCTTCCTCAATCTCGCGTTCCATGCCCTCACGATAAGTAGATCCCGCTTTGGCATCATCTTCTGAAGAAATATGCCCACCAATTCCTATCGAACGCTTACTATGCAGCCGTTGTTCGCCTCCTTTGGAACCACGCGTATAATAAAAGATCTTTCCATCATGGCGAAAAATACAATAAGGAATTAACTGTTTGAAGCTGGGATCTTCTTCAACAGTATCTCGGGGCTTGAAACTGATATAATTGGGATCTAGTAAGGTTTTGAGATAAGGATCCACCTGATCATTAAACCCTTGAAAATAACCAACTTCATGGAAAAGAAGTGTGGGAACGACCATTACGTGCTCCACTTGTTGTTCCGTATCTGACATGGCTGATCCTTCTATGCTCTGTTGACAGGTTGAATTACTGACGAAAATAAAGTTTGTTTAGACGGTGATCCCGAGCAGTTCGCTCACTTTTTCTCCAATATCAGGAGCGCGCATTAAAGTCTCTCCCACAAGGATGCCTCCTACTCCTGAATTTTGAAGGCGAAGAACATCCTGCCGGTTTTGAATTCCACTTTCACTGATAAGTAAACAATCTTGAGGGATTTCAGTACTTAATTGAATCGAGTGGTCAAGGGTTGTGACAAAAGTCTTCAAATTACGATTATTAATACCCAACATGGGTGGAGACAATTTTAATACTCGTTCCAAATTTTGTGGATCATAAATTTCTACTAAAGCCGACATACCCAATTCCGTTGCGTAAGCATACAGATCTTCCAATTGGCTGTTATTTAAACATTCAGCGATTAGAAGGACACAGTCAGCTCCTGCAACACGGGCTTCCAAAATCTGGTAACGGTCAATGATAAAATCTTTTCTCAACACCGGGATCGAAACGGCACTGCGTACCGCTTTCAAGTAATCAAGGTGCCCCTGAAAATAATGCTCATCAGTCAACACACTAATACAGGCTGCTCCCGATGTTTCATAAATCTGTGCAATATCCACGGGGTGAAAGTCTTCGCGGATCAAACCTGCTGAAGGAGAAGCCTTTTTCACTTCAGCAATCATTCCCACTGGACCATGTGTTCTTAATGAACTCACAAAATCGCGTGTGGAAGGCGCTTCAGTCAATTGTTCTGCCAATTGCTCGAAAGACTGGCGCTCTTTTGCCTGGATGACTTCTGTCTGTTTGCTGGCGATAATTTCTTCGAGAATATTATCCACGACTGTTATTTCGTACCTTATAAAGCGGTTTTAAATGCTCAATTATCTTACAGGTAGCATAACTACCAAAGACACGAAGTACCACAGAGTCGGCAAAACCAATGCTGATTCGGCTTGTAATTCTCGTTTCTGATTACGACGATGGTTCCTTAACCGTTTTTCCTACATAATTTAAGTGCATCGAGGCCTCTCAGGTTGATTTCTACATCGCTAATCCTCTTGCTGATACTACTGACTTTGCTGAGCATGCGCTTCTGGTTTCTGCTCTTGAAAACAAAGAGCATGGCGCCCCTTTTTCAGCTAAACCCAGATCGCTGCCAACTGCAAATATCGTTGCCAGTTTTCCTCGCACTCCTCTGGATTTCCCTTCAGTTCATAAACTCGATCACCAGAGAATGGAGTCAGTGGCAGACAACAAGCATTAAATCAAATGCCATTTCTCTGGAGACAGTAATTGCATCCTGCATGATCACGTTATTCTTTGGGGCGGTAATCTTATGCATTTTGGCAGTATCCAACTATCACTCCCTGCAAAAATTGGGATTCCGTGCTAATGATAAAATCGGTCAGCTTCGCGATGGATCGATCGGATTTCTACTATCATTGATTCCCGTCATGGCTCTACTCTTTCTGACTCAATCATTTCGAACGGAAGAGGCATTACACCCCTTTTTTCTCCTGTTGAAAGAACACCCCCACTTTTCAACAATCACCTGGATTTTTATTTCTGCGGTTGTTGTAGCTCCTTTATTTGAGGAATTGATCTATCGCGTCATCCTCCAAAGTTGGCTGGAAAATTTCCTGCATCCAATCGTAGCTATCTTTATCAGTTCAGCGGTCTTCAGCTTCGTACATGGATTCCCCGATTGCATAGCGTTATTTCCGTTAGCGTTCATACTGGGAACACTCTTTTATTACCGACGCAGCTATGCCTCTATTGTTATTACACACGCCATGTTTAATGGAATCAATCTCGCAATCGCTTTGGCAAATCAGCAAAGTCCCGGCTAACATTGCCGAAGACAAAAAGTGATCAATTGACCACAATATTTATTGGGGTTCACCTGATTTCGAGAGAAAGCTATGCTTCCCGCCTCTCTCAATCCTATCCCATCCCTTCGGAGACCTCCGAAATGAAGCCTTCCCTTTTACGCCTGGTGGCGTTGTTCTATCTATGCGCTTGTCTCTGCTTCTCCTGTCAAACGATGAAATCCAAAATGGATTTGATCTATACTGGAAAAGTGACGGGGGCATTGTCCCAACAATTAGTAGAAACCTACGCTGATTCTCTCAAGGATCCAATCGCCGCAGAAAAGACTGATGAATTTACGAGTTGGAAAATCCTATATACAACAAACCGATTGGCAGAAACAAATTCGGAGGGTATGACCCGATACGCAAAT
>JAJDEK010000342.1 GCA_029259875.1 Planctomycetaceae bacterium | reverse complement strand
ATGATGATTAAATGAAACATCAATCGGGGAACAAAACCTGACAACCGGCACAATCGATTTAATAGAACCAAGTATCCATTGGTACCTGATTTCAATGTTCTGCTTTCATAATCAAATTGTCCACCACTTAATCTATAAGCTAGGTTTCAATGCTAATGTGCGCAGAATGCCATTAAATCGAATCATTGAGTCGCATCACCGAGGGAGATTGCCGTGCTAGAAGCCATTTCTTTGTTAGAACAAACAGAACCTGCCATTGCTCCTGACTGTGCTGAAGTCATGTCACAGATTCGAAGTATGGAACCGTTGCTTGCAGAAATTGAACGAACTCAAATTCCGCATGGTAAAACCATCGTGGTCATGCCAGCATATAATGCAGCCTCAACCTTGCACAAAACATTGACAGATCTACCTGCGGGTGTTGTTGATGAAATTATTCTTGTTGACGATGGTAGCACTGATAATACTGTTGAACTTGCTTTGAGCCACGGCTTAACAGTCATCAAACACAAAGAGAATCGTGGCTACGGTGGAAATCAGAAAACTTGCTACCAATATGCACTTGAACATGGTGCTGACTATGTCGTGATGCTGCATCCCGATTACCAATACGACAGCCGCGTAGTGGGAGTTGCCATTCAGCTACTCAAATTGGGTATTTGCGATGTTGTATTAGGATCACGAATCCGCACACGCCAGGAAGCACTTTCAGGTGGTATGCCGGCTTGGAAATATTTAGCGAATCGCCTGTTGACTATTACAGAGAATGTCGCACTAGGACAAAATTTAGGTGATTTTCATAGTGGATTTCGTGCTTATCGCAAGGAAGTTCTGGAAACGATCCCTTTTGAACACAACTCAAACGACTTTGTGTTTGACAGTCAGTTTTTAGCACAAGCAGTTTTCTTTAACTTCCGTATTGGTGATATTCCCGTTCCAGTCCGCTACTTTCCTGAAGCATCCAGCATCAATTTCAAACGCTGTGTTAAATACGGACTAGGCACTCTTGCTGTTCTGGCACGGTTCTGGGCGCAACGCTTGCGAATTCGCCCCTCAAGACTTTTCTTCAGTAAACAAATTGATTCGGATTCAGATAACTGTGTCCAATTGCAATAACTGCGTTATTGATAATCGAAACGGCAAATAAACGGAAACTGCAGCTCTAATTATCTTGGACATCCGAGGAATTTACCGAAGACTTCCGTACAAAATGCACAATAATCGCCAGTCCAATAAAGGCTGCAAATGCACAGAATCCAGCAATGGGGTAGTCAGAGGACTTGATACTCCAGAGGCATCCAAAAGTAGCCAGCAGTGTCGAAATTCCCATCGCCAAGTTCCAGGCGACTCGCTTGCCCCCCTTGGGAATGTGCTCTCCCAGAATTTTTGGGGAATTCATCATGAAAAAGAATGTTGCATATGCAATCGGCAGTAAAACCATTCCAAACATGGATGTGGGAACAGCCAACCAGGCCTTGGCATCACCTTTCCAGTAAAACGAACCAACGGCCCCTGTAATCGCCGGCAGATAACAGCCCAAACGGTGAATTGTCCCCTTGGGTTCAACTCCGAGCATCTCGCATATAACAAAACCATTGATCAGCATCAGAATGATAATGGTTGAGATGGCCATCGACACCACTCCCATACCAAAAATCAACTGCGATACGGTTTTACCTGCGAGCGGTTTGAGCGCCGCTGCTAGTTGAAATGCATCACGGTTCACCAGCATGGCTGCCAGCTTTCGCTCTGCCAGGGGAATTTCAGATCGCTTTTGTTCTAAAGCGGTTGGATCCTCTTTTAACTTATTCCAGGCAGCGTCAGATGTTTGTTCTTTTGCCAGACGTTGATCCAATAATTTGTGATACTGTTTCAATAAACCTGGATCAGCCTGCACAACCTGACCTTCCGCATTTTTTTCACCCAATAACCCAGCAGCTGGTTTGGCATGAAACTGAGAGGCAGCAGCAATCACAACACAACTTGTTGCCAGTAGAAATGGAATAAATAAACCTGTTGACAAATCGAATGCCGCTAGTCCACGGAAGTCTTTATCCCAGCCTTTTGCACGCATTGAATAAGGAAGTAGAAATGTCATGTTAATACCAACAGCAGTCGCAGCAGCCGTAATCATGACTTTCTGTTGTTTTCCCACAATTAAGTTTTTCCAATAATCTGCGTACGCTCCTGCTTGTGAAAGAACGTCCGAAAACTCCGGAGAAGGATTAGAAAACAGACTGAAATTAGGAATATACCCCGCGAGAATTTTCCCCCATTCCAGATCATTTGTAGAGAAACTCATTTTAGCGACCACACCAAAGAAACAGAGGACAACGATGCCCACTAGAATTTTCAGAATGGCTTCAAACAATTTGATTCCCCATCCGCCGGAATCATAAAACCAGATGACAATACCCGCAATGACGAATAGAGCAGCAACGGCCAGGATATTCCCGTTATCATCATTAGCAAAGAGTTCAGGTGCCAGATTTTGTTGTAACGCGGCAGTACCTAACGCAAATTGAGGCATACACCAGATCAAATTCGCCATCAAGGTCGCGATTGCCCAGCCCCAACCTAAGACGGGACTAATGTGTGTGTTAATCGAAGCGAAAGGTCGTTCTTTCGTCGATAAAGCAACATAACCGATCGCGCTGAGCATAATCACGCCCATAATCATCGCCACCGGTTGCAACCACATCAGGTGATAGCCTGACAGAATGCCAAGATACAAGCCCCCCGCCAAAGAACCTCCCCCGAGTGTTATGGCACTTTGCAACCAACCAGGTCCAGAAAGTTTGGTGTAAACTTTAAGCTTCGCACCAACGCCTTTTTGCCTGGCATCCAGAATCGACTGGCGGTCTTGTTCAATTCGTGAATTTGCTGGTTCTTCTGTCATTGCAAACTCTTGCTATACCAATATTTATTGGCTATGTTAAATGAAATAAAAAAGTAGAATCCGTCTCAAATCCGAGAAAAGCCAAGGTAACCAGTTCTGGATTGAGAATCAAGCATTGAACATATTTACGAAATCACTGCTTTGAAAAAGTTCCTCAAGAAATCAGCAACATGAGCGTCAAATCTACTTTAAAAAAAGCAGTTTCCTATGTGATTCAATTCGATTTCATCTGGAAAACTCTGAATGCCACTTTCTTACAACTCGCTCGATTTATCGAATGGGAGCGCTATCTTCAATCAGAACGCTTGAAAGGTATCCCCATTGAAGTCGATGCCATCGAGCGATTCTGCCCGGACCTCGTGGTCAAACAGGGCCCTTTTGCAGGCTTAAAATATCCGGACTCAACGATCATTCGAGGCACCTTTAAGAATGTTGCCTATGCAGAAATTAATCCGGTGTGTGGCAACCTGTTTCCAAAATTGATTGGTTCGTATGAGCTCGAACTGCATCCCACCATTAGCATAATCAACAACCATTCCTATACGGAAATCATCAATGTCGGTTGCGCTGAAGGGTATTACGCCGTTGGCTTCGCATTAAGATTCCCGGATGCCAAGATTTATGCCTATGACATCAAACAACAGGCACAAGAGCATTGTTTGCTATTAGCGCAACTTAATCACTGTGCTCAGCGAATCAATATTAATGACTTTTGCAGCCCAGAAACATTATTGTCCATTCCTATCACAAAGAGAGGGCTCATCATTTGTGACTGCGAGGGATATGAAACGGAACTCTTTTCTGATTCAGTCATTCCGCATTTGAATAAATGTGATCTGCTGATTGAACTACACGATTTTGTCGATTTGAATATTTCCGAAAATATTAAACAGCAATTTGCTGGTACCCATGAATTTTCCATGCTTAAAAGCACGGATGATCTCGAAAAAGCGCGAACATATCCGATTACAGAATTAAAGGCCTACGATCTCAATGATCGGAGAGAGTTATTGCGTGAAAATCGCACGTGTATTATGGATTGGATCTTTCTAACACCGCTGAGTGAAGAACATTCGCCTTAGCTCTCACATATGCTTTCGAACAGCGATTCTAATTTCTTCATCTGCGAATCATAGCCAAACATAGTCTCAACACATTCTCGCGCTGATGGTACCAACGACTGCCAAGCTTCGTATTCAGAAACGGCATCAAAGATTGAGTTTACTAAAGCATCGACATCTCCCGGCTGAACGAGTCGACCATATTGTCCATCATCCAGAATTTCCGCTGGACCACTGGGACAATCTGTTGAAACAACGGGAATACGACAGGCCATTGCTTCTGCCAGTACCAAACCAAACCCTTCATAGATAGAAGGTAAACAAAACAACTGTGCTTCACGGTAATATTGAAAAGGATTACTTTGAAACCCCTCTAATAAAACATAGTCACTCAAACGTTTTTGTTTGATCTGTTCTTTCAACGCTTC
>JAJDEK010000341.1 GCA_029259875.1 Planctomycetaceae bacterium | reverse complement strand
ATTAAAGAGATCACTGGGGCCGATATCAAGATTCTTGATACAAAATTCAATGGAGCAGTAACAACGGTTTCCGTGAGGCAAGGAAATCTTCCTTTGACTTACATTTTACGAGAGCATATAGGACAACTCCTGGTAGATGATATCCAACTCGATCTCAAAGGCAGACCAACCTCAGTAAAAGAAACCTTGGAAGTGATGGTTCATGTGCAAAATTATGCATATTATTTACATGAGCAGAACATCCGAAAGCTGCAAAGGCATTCCTCACGCGATTTTAATGAAATGGTTTGGAGACAAGTCGCGCAGGTTCCCCCGACAGCTTATAAGCTTCCTGAAATTCTCATGACCGATTTGACAAGTCTCGAAATTAATGAAAATGAAGGCTACTCTCGCATTCAACTGGGTGATCATCGCCGGGGAGCAATCGTGTTGATGAAACAACAACATGGGCAACACGTTATTGACGACATCTCAATTATGACTGACAAGGTTGCATCTCAATCTGTCTCGGTGAAAAAAGAACTGCGATCAGCAATGGCTGCGAATCCGGGAAGGCTACTAAAACAAAACACCGTCCAAGCAGCATACACGATCTCCAATAAAGAAGACTTAGAGCCTCAAATACCAGTGATTGAACCTGCTGCGTTCGAAGAGCCTCAACAGGAGCCTTAGAATTGATCGTCAGGTCGTTCTTCGTTGATTGAATTTGAATTCAAATAGCGGATGTGTTTATGAATTTTGACATTGCTGCTTTGATATCTGGTTTTTAAGTGACCTGTGTCAAACAGATCTTCCCGTATTTGCTCAAGGTCATCTGAGCCAATTGCATCTGTAAAGATTTTGGAAAGATAATCAATTCCGAGCTTAGATGGCTGGAATCGATGTTCATCATAAAAAGACAAATGCAGTAATCTGGGATGGATACCTCGCCATGAATCTCTCAACGCATTTCCATTTATGGAACTGACATAAAAACCTTTCTGCTCACTCCACTGCAAGATCGCAACATAATTATTTTGGCGTTGTACGATCAGGTCGACTGCTTTGCCTCCTAGTTGCGTTGCATAAAATCGATCAAATAGAATGGGGCGTCCACCACGTTGGGTGTGTCCAATTTTTCGTGTAAAGGTTGCAGATTTTGCGAGTTCATGACGTTTTCTAGAGACAAAGTAATGATCCCCGAGCGACTCGATAAGCATATTTTGCAATACCTCAGCAGCGCCACTGAAGATCACGTTCCCGGCTGGGTCCACACTTTGAGAAATATCACCGAGTCGTTTCCCATTCTGGTCTCGTAAGCCTTCTCCGATTACGATCACCACATTTTTTTGAACATCATATAAATCGCGTACTCGTTGCTCAAATCGTTCATAATTCAGAGGCACTTCAGGGATCAGAATAATATCGGGTTGCCCGTATGCTGATCCCAGTGCGAGATAACCAGACTCTCGCCCCATAACTTCGACAATGGCAATACGGCGATGACTTTCCGCGGTCGTCCGGATACGTTGGACTCCCTGCGCACAGACATAAACGGCAGTCGCATAACCGGGTGTGGCGAAATTCACAATGTCGTCTAGCTCGATATTCTGTTTACTTGGGAGTTTTCGGAAATGCTCTTTTTTCGTTTCTGGGTCTACTTCGCGAACCCATTCGTTCGTTTCGTCTAAATAATTCAAACCCAGATCATTGTCGATAGTCTTGGGGGCCAACACGCATGGCATAAATTGGGAAATCGGCTGCATGCCATTAATGGTGCCATCACCGCCAATACAGATTAAACCTTCGATGCCGAGTTGGTCTAAACGTTTTTTGACGAGCTTCAACTCTTCAGAATGCGATTCATCAATGTAAGTACGAGAAGAGCCTAAGATCGTACCACCATAACGTGGATCAAGTTCTGGAATTGTAGAGTACAACGGATTGAGTCGAAGATGAGGTACATTGGGATCAAGCAGTCCACCAAACCCTTTGATAATTCCTACCACTTGGATCCTTAGTTCATTTGCTCGTTCGACGGCTCCAAAAATAGTCGCATTCAAAGCCGGTGTATCTCCACCTGCCGTTAAGAGGGCAATCCGACGCATATTGATACTTTCATACTCAAGTTAGGGGTGGATTTTGATAACACCTTTGATTTCAGTATCCGATAACCTGTAGGGCAGACTTTAGTTAAGATTCGAAAAATGTGATTCGCTATTTACCCATTTGGGAGATTCGTGATAATGTGAAATGTAACTCCTGCTGGCGAAGTACTATAGCACAGGCAGGACGTGGTCTGGTAAGCTGGCAGAGGATTATGATCTTGATCAATTCAGATTTCAGGTGTTTTTGAGAAATGTTGCTACACATCTTTCAATGAATCCGACCTGCCAGGTACCTGAGCTCTTTGTTTTACCTATTTTCTTTGAGTTCCATTTCATGTGAGGTCTAACATGAAATACGTATTTGGTTGTTTTCTCTCAGCAGTAATGGGTGGCCTGATTGTCGCATCAATGGATTCTTCCTCTGATGGTTGGATTTCACCTTCAGAAGCACAAGGTCCACCCCCCAAGTTGACAGGGCCGAGGTTTTTACCTCCCACCCCACTGCGACCCCAAGTTTCAAAACCAAAAGTGAAAGATTCAAACCCAGACAGTCCTAAGGAACTATTTAATGCGCGGGGGTTGACTCCGGAAGAAGAAGTCAATGTGAGTGTGTATGAAAAGTTAAATAAAAGTGTTGCGCATATCACGACGAAAAGCACAAAAACAGATCGTTTTTTCTTGCTTGAGTATGATACGGAAGGCGCCGGTTCTGGGGCGATCATCGATAAAGCAGGGCATATTCTAACGAATTATCATGTCATTGAAGATGCTCAGGAAGTCAATGTGACTTTGTTTAATGGTAAGTCCTATACGGCAACTTTTGTTGGAGCTGACGCGATTAATGATATTGCTGTGATCAAAATTGAGGAAGACCCCAGCATCCTGCACCCGGTTACTATGACAGATTCTAGTCAGTTAAAAGTGGGCCAAAGAGTTTTTGCGATTGGCAATCCTTTTGGTCTCGAACGAACGATGACTTGTGGAATCATTTCAAGTTTGAACAGATCATTAAAACTACGTGGCAATCGCACAATTCAATCAATCATTCAGATTGATGCTGCTGTGAACCCAGGTAATTCAGGAGGGCCTTTACTCAATTCACATGGCCAGTTAATTGGTATCAATACTGCTATTGCTAGTAAGACCGGCCAAAGTTCAGGTATTGGTTTTGCAATTCCTTCGAATTTGGTAGCGCGGGTAGTTCCACAGCTGCTAACCCACGGTCATATGATCCATCCGGAAATTGGAATTCAGCGTGTATACGAAACCGAACAAGGATTGCTCGTTGCGAAGTTAACGCCCGATGGTCCAGCAGAAAAAGCAGGAATTCGGGGCCCTCAAAGTGTACGGCAGAGAAGAGGTTTGATCGTTTTGGAACGCATTGATCGTGAAGCAGCAGATTTAATTGTTGCCGTTGATCAAAAGCAGATTAAATCCGCGGCTGACTTTCTGGATTATATCGAGAGTAGAAAACCAGGAGACACGGTAACTGTTACTGTATTAAGAGGCAAAGAGCAAATTCCCACGAAAGTCTCTGTCACTTTGACCGCCAGTCACCCTAGCCGGTAATAAAAAAGGCTTCCTGAATCATGTATTCAGGAAGCCTTGATGTGATTTGTGACGCAAAATTATTTAGTTCAATGCAGGTTCGACGTTAATTCGTCGGCCTTCCTTGTCGAAGAAAACTTTTCCTTCAACCAGTGAAAAAATGGTATAGTCTCTTCCCATACCGACATTTTTACCGGGATGCCATTTTGTACCACATTGACGGGCAATAATATTTCCTGCCAGGACGCTCTCACCGCCAAACTTTTTGATTCCTCGGCGTTGTGCCTGTGAATCACGTCCGTTACGGCTGGAACCTTGTCCTTTCTTATGTGCCATTGCTTTAATCCTCAGGTAGCAAAAGTCGCCCACATTTGGGGCATATCATTAAAAAAACGTGTTATTGAGGCCGTATATTGGCGAATTAGACCAAAACTTGCAAGGGATAATCGTATTTCACGCTAAGATACCGCTATTTTCAAGGGAAGCAGCAAAAATTAGAGCTTGGGTGCTCCTGGATCTTCCATTTTCAGCGCTTTTTTCATCGTTGCAGCCGCTTTAGGGTCATCTGGCAGATAAACCCAGTAGGGAGTCCCTTTAGGACGAAATTCTTGTTCCTGTTGTCCAAACTCATCGCCAGGGCGCCAATATTGCTGAACCAGAACTTTTCGCAGAGTAATTGATTTCCCGTCAGATCCTTCTACATTTTTATAGCCGTTTGAGAGCCCTGAAAATAACAATGTAAAATAATCTGTGTTGGGGTCGATTCCAGTCCAGACACAGACACCATAGATTGCATTTTCTTTTTTCGCGTTTTTGGGAGTTTTGGCTGGTAATTCGCCAATAATATCAACAGCGTTCTTAAACTGGCGTCGTTCTCGTTGATTTATGATTTTTTCTGCTTCGGGAAGAATCTGATTGGGATAGATTTTCTGATGGCCATTATCGTTTGTAATCAGTGTCACTTCAGGCACAAACAAGGCTGGTCCTGGGGGCGGCACTTGTTCATTTTCCGGGGTGAATTCGTCTGTGTCATCCCGTCGCTCAATAGGGCGAAGAATGCATTTGTATACAATATACCAGACTAAAGTTTTCTCTTTCTTACCTGTCTTGGGGTTCGTTAAGTCCATGCGAGCCATGCGCATCGGCTTGAAAGTCGCATCCAAAACCCATAATGATTTTTGAGCAGCACGTTCCTCACCAGTTGCTGCTAAGTCGGCTTTAATCGTAAAACCACGGGTCAGGTTTTGAGCCAAAGCCTGATTAGCTATTGAAGGAAGAAACAGACTTCCACAAATCAAAGTGATAAGAGCAGATTGTTTCAGAGAATAACGCATGAAGAACCTCAGAGCTTCTGACAAATCAACGTTTAGAGCTGTTTTTCGGGTGTACCAGTTTATCGACGTATTCACTGAAATTCTAACAGAGAATTTGCCGAATATCGAGTACCATACAAATGAGCATTTGCAGAAATGCAAGATGGTAAAACGTTGTTCTTACACAGCCACAACTTTTCCAAACTTGACTATACCCGTGCTTAGAATGGATGGTCAAGCTCTTGATTTAAGATCTCAGTGATTTCATCGGCAAATCCAAGGCATAACTAGTGTGATACACAACTTTATGGTGTTTCGCATCTGTCGAGGAATATCAGGTGATTTAATGAGCTACATGAGATCAGTTGATGAGCCGAGTCTCAGCTGAATTGCATAGTCGATTTAACAGTATAATCGCTATAAACGACATTTTAAGACACAGACTGAGTTATTGGATGTGTTTTAATACAAGTCATGGTCGGTCAATTGCTGCTCAATTTCATCCGCATGTTGTGCGACTGCGATGACACTTTTACGAATGTCTTCTGCATCGACAGTCGAGCGGGGGAATGTATCAACCATCACAAATTTAGATTTACCGTCTACTTCGCGGATAGAGATTCCGCCATGTGAAATCTCAGAGTTCAGCCTGAGTGCTTCTTCATAATACTCAGGCTGTGCATCACAGCAAGTGCTATAGATCAATAATAATCGTTCATGCATCTGGTGGTCACTACGTTCGATAAACACCGTCTGTTTCCGCTTGCCAGATTGTTTGACTTCCAAAATATATTGTTGACCTTTGCGTTTCCAGGAAACATTTTGATTCCTACCAAACGCTTCGAACAGCATCGCTTCAATATTCTTAACTTGCCCCAAAACGGCATTCAGAAACTGCGCTGCCATAAAACCATTTTGAAATCGATTGGCTGGACTTTTATCTAGCATTAAAGAGACACATTCAGAAATTTCCAATGAGATATCTGGTCGCAAATCGCGCACACTCGGTGTGGGTTTGGAAGTTACTTCTTGGATCAGAGAATTGAAATCCTGTCCACGGTGAGGAAGTTGTCCTGTTAATAAAACAAAGAAGCAAACTCCCAACGAATACACATCTGATGTGGCAGTTGCAGGAGC
>JAJDEK010000035.1 GCA_029259875.1 Planctomycetaceae bacterium | reverse complement strand
TTCAGGAAATACCGCAGGCGTTTGGATGTTTTTTCTTTAGCGGGCGGTGCCTGCGAAATGTAGTGAAAACACGTCTCAGAAATTTGAATGGGGCTTCCCATATGCATGCTGGTTTCTTTGGTTTCCAGCAACAAAAACAATCGTCCTTTTTCTCCTAAGCAATGTCGATTGATGATGATCTGATTGCCGACTTTCCGCTTGTCTTTGTCTGACTGACGAACAACCTCCTTGATTTCAAAAGTGGTACTTCCAGATTTTTTGAGTGTGCCTTTTTCCGTTTCGATCCATTTTACTAGCACAGTCACTTCAGACTGCGAGAGTTGTTCAGTCAATGTTCGCGAGGGGCCAGAGCAGAAAGGGCATGCTTGGAGAGTTATTGATTGTGAACTCAACAGCAGCCCGCTCAGTAGTCCGATAAAGAAGCGAAATTTAATGTGTTGTTTTTGTCCAGGCATTCCAGATCCTTCTGGTGATTGAGACAAGTTTTGTGACCGTTACTTCCTTATATTGTTCTCACAAAATTCCTGTGGTCGATCTTGGTTGAAACAGCTGACTGACTTCTTATTTGAAGAAAAAGAAACGTTCTGCACTTTTGACTGTCTTCGGATCTTCTTTGCGTAATTTATCGAGCAGCAGTTTTGCTTTTTCTGCCGTTGCTGCATCAGCGCCGCCCCCTTTTTTGTTCTTGCCTTTGGAGGCAACCAAGAGATAACGCACAATGGCACGCTTAATAGATGGGATGTCGTAATCTCCCGTTCCATACATTTCCATGAGTCGATCCAAGACGCTCCAGTCATCCCAGCGCGCGAGGTCAGCCACAACGAGATCAGTTAATTCAGGACGATCTAGTAATAATTCCATCGACTTCCGCAAACGCTCTTTACTGATGCGGCCATCTCCATAAGTCCACATGAATCGCAAAGCCTGCATCGCAGCATAAGTTTCGCTGAAGGCAACTTTCTTGGGAATGAATTTTGTCTGGTCAATTTTGTCCAAGCCTTCAGAACCAGTCAGTAGCAAATATCCAGAGATCACGCCATCGATGCCCAGTCGAAACTCTTTCGTGGGCTCATTGATCTTCTTTTCCATAAAGGCAACGTCAGATTCTTGTCCACACAGTCCCAGTAGCAGGCCATACAGACCCAGGCGAGTGACAGGCGTATTGGGATCAACAATCCACTTACGGATTTTTTCCCGTGGCATTTCTTTGGCAAGGGGAGTGATATCTTCATAAGGGGCATTGGCGAATTCCGCATATGCATCATTTGAGATCATCTGGTCGGGGTATTCCAGAAACTTCAGGAAGTAGCGCAAGCGTTTGGACGTTTTTTCTTCAGGGGGAGGTGCTTGTGAGATGTAGTGGAAGCTCGTTTCGGTCACTTCGATCGGGTCTCCCCAATCGATGCTGGTTCCCTTGGTGCCCAGCAATAAAAACAAGTTTCCTTTTTTACCAGGACGATGTCGATTGATGATAATTTGATCGCCGACTTTCAGTTTGTCTTTGTCAGACTGTTTGACAATTTCTTTGATTTCAAACACCGTCTTGCCCGCTTTCTCCAACGTGCCTTTTTCTGCTTCCGTCCATTGTACAAGAACTGCAACATCAGACTGCGAGAGTTGTTCGGTTAATGTCAGTGAAGGAGCAGAACAGAAAGGGCAGGCTACGGCGTAGCTTGACTGTGAAATTATAACCAGACCGCAGAGCAGTCCCATAAAAAAACGGTTGTTGATGTAGTGTTTAAGACGATTCATTGCCTGACCTCGTGGCGATTGAAATATGTTTCTTGAAAATGGAATCTTTGTGTATTTTCTTATAGGGATAGTACTGTCATTTATGATCAATCACGATGGCGTCGTCGATCATATAAATACGCTCTAGTTCGTCATCAATGGTTTCCGCTTTGATATGGAAAGTACCTACTACGTCAAAGGGGCGATTGAGAATATAGTCGGCTGTCACGCCATCTCGCATCACAACGGGGAATAAGTCATAAATTTTTGGGTTTTTGCCAAAACAACAGATCTGATTATCACGGGCCAGCATGAAAAATTCATAGCCCGTTTGTTGGAAGGGAGGGTACATAAACCCTCGAATACGAATACGCGCGCCATTCAGGTTCTTTAACCATTGTGGCATTAATTCCGGTGCATTGAGGGTGACCGGTTCCATATTCAATACTTTCAGCAAATCAATATCATCATAAGAGACCCGCAACACGTCTCCCGGAGATGTTTTTTTAAAGGTGTGATTTTTGATGAGCAATTTTACTTCCCGCGGTTCGAGGGTACTCAGTTCTTTTTTTTCCTGTTCTGTCAACGCGCGTTGTTTGGGGTCCGGTTTACGCGCGACGAGAGCCATTGTTTTCTCTTTGGATGCTTTGATTTCAGGTTGTTGTGTTGAGTCTGTCTTGGTAAAGGTTTTGTCTTTGAGAATGTCCTTAGGTTTGTCTGATCCTGATTCCTTGACTAGTTTTGCTGGTACTTCTGGTTCAGATGATGTTACCGTATTTTGTGTTTGCTGACTGTCGACAGATGATTTTGTATCGACAACTTTAGTGGGGCTGGTCTCCTGGCTCTTTTGATCAATCTGATCCTGATCGCTGAACTGGCGATACTCTGTCGAGTCTGACGAAGAACAGCCTGTTCCTAAAGCAGGAAGACAACTCATAGTCAGTAAAGCCAGGAAAAATAGTGTCTGTCGGGTAGGATAAAGGTGGGCCTGCACGTGATCAAACTCCTGATGATCGGGTGGTTGCACCAACTTCGTTACAAAGTTGATAATGGCTCAGACTGTGAATCAATCTGAGCCATTCGGTTAATAAATTTTAATTCGTCTTTCTCTCTACATCTTAAAGGACACAATTATTAATAGGCGGTCCTTGCCTGCTCAAAGTGTGTTCCCTTTATTTGATATACGGGTCTCAGTTCACCTGCCTGCGTAGGCGCCTCGGCCTGAAATTCACCAGCCACCGATACGAGGCCAGCATAAAAATCAGCACGGTGATCACCTTGCATTTCGACCAGGATCATATCCTTGGCATCAGGTTGCCCTCCGAAGCAGCACTGGCCATTGTCTTTAACCAGAATAAAGCTTTTCAGATTTTTTGTGTCTCTAGTGGGGTACATATAGCCTTTGAGGAAGACCTGTTGTTTATCCAGCTTCAGAACTTCAGGATCAACTCGAGTGACGCCGTCGGTCTGAACAAAATCTTTGGCGGAAATATCACTGGCGAAATTGAGTCGCTGAAAACCCTCGGGTACTTCATGCGCGTAGGCATATGACTGATAAGAAATACCGGTGCATAAAAAAAACGTAGAGAGTGCGATTCCAGCAATTGCCACCGTTTTTCCTCCCAGTTCACCCCCAGAGCGTTTGATGCTGAATAAACTAATGAGAGAAACGATAATTCCAAATACGGCAATTGCTAATCCAATAATTCCAAACAGCGCGATGAAAGAGAGCAATCCTAAAGCTAAACCTACAACGGCAGTGGGAGGTACGGGCTTATAAGAAAACTCGTTCTGGTTATCGACGGCGTCGTGCAAAAATTGATTGGATCCATCAAGAACTTGCGACATTTTGCAAGGCCTTTCAAAAATTCAGCGAGAATAAGAATTAAGAAAAAACAAATATGATAGAGCATGACCACTCACTTACTCCGAATGCTTTCTGCTATTCGAAGTGAGCCAGCTTCTATTATTTTAATCATATCATGCTAAAAGGGTCAGATCACCCCTGAAATCCCACAGAAAACCACAGAAATCGTGGAAGAGAGGTCAGAACCCCTATTTATTTCAAAGACCGGAATAATCACTCTGCAGTTTTTTCCAGAGAACGACTTACATAGTACTGGTAATACAGTATATACGGGGATGATTTCATTTCTGTTGATTATTTAACCAATCTTAAAGAATGTCAGACATGAATTTCTCATGATTGCATCATTCAATAAAACGAATTAACGAAATAGAAAGAATATAAAGCATTATTAAATAGATACTTATGAGTTTTATCTTGTAATGCGTTATCTGACATTTCCACTAGAAACTGCTGGAAGTGTTTTTTTGTATAATCATTCTTATGGCTTGATCCATAAACTCAGTCACTTAGCGTACTGGCGACATCGGTTCGATATGCGGTCATAGCTGGAATAAATCCTACCAGTGAAGCTAAGACAACCAGAATCGGTAGCAGGATTAATTCGACCGAGCTGAATGCGAATGGATCGATCAACAGTCCGCTGCGGGCTTCGATAATGGGAGACGCGATGAAGACCAAACCGTGTCCGAGGATGATTCCCAAGATGCCACCACCCAGACAGAGTAGAACTGACTCAGAAAGAATAATCGCGAAAACCGTAGTGCGTCCTGCGCCGAGCGCTCGCATAATTGCGATTTCCCGTTTGCGTTCTGACATCGAATTGTAAATGCTGACAAAAATACTGACGCCGGAGACGAGAATAATCAGGGAAGTCAGTACAACCAGCATGGTACGTATATTGCCCACGATGTTAGTCATGAGCCAACTGATCTGTCGAATCGGATTGACGGCCATCGCTTGATTGGCTTCTTGCACTTCAGACTGGAATTTGATGGTGGTAAACCCGCGTAAGCGATCCCCCTTCATTTGTACTAGAATGGCAGTCACTTCTTTCTGGATATCGGGAACTTCATGGTCGTGACTGTGGCCGCTATGATCATGGGCCGCGTTTTCTTTCATGAGAGCTTTTAGTTTTTCTTCGTCGAGCTCTTTGCCAAAAAAAGCGGCTTCCCGTCTGAGTGCTTCATCCAGTGGTTTTTCATGTCCGGAGATCTGATTAAACCCGCGCAGATTAACGAAGACGGTACGATCATTGGGAGTCCCCGTAGGTGCTAGAATACCCACAATTTTGAATTTATCATCATGCACGTGTCCGACTTCTGCAGAACCATGAACCATCTGGAATTCATCACCCATCTTCCAGTTATTTTGTTTTGCGACGACAGAGCCGATCACGGCGTCCCAGGTTCCTGGCAGAAACTTTCCTGCTTTATTAATGCGAAAATGGCGACCGGGAATGTACTCGAGTGCAAAGTAACGTGGAATGGTGCCGACGATGGGGAAACCCCCTTTTTGAGTCACATCACCAATGGTAAACGGAATCGCTTCTTCGATGCGAGGGTCTGCTTTCAATTCGGTATAGTAGCGGTAAGGCAAGTTTTCGATAGGTGCGCCGACACGAAAAACAGTACTTAAAATCAGTTGCAGCTTGCTACCTTGGGCGCCGACAACGAGATCGTAACCACT
>JAJDEK010000340.1 GCA_029259875.1 Planctomycetaceae bacterium | reverse complement strand
AACTTTCCACGATAAGGACGTTCGGACTCTTCAGGTACAACCAGCTCGACGTGTGGAATGATGTAGGGTAGATACGCAAAGAAAGGTTGCTTTTGATTTTTACGAATGAAGGCTTTCGCATCTTCATGAATCAAATCATGAATGTAGGTTCCTCGTTGATTATTTTCGTTTTCAGGCAGCATTGCTTTTTCTTCATTTCTCCAAATCCAAAAGGGATAATAAAAATGAGCATGCACTTGTAACAGTTGACCCGTGAATTCATCAAATCCCTGCCGATTGGGATGCCCGGGAGTTCCTTCGTAGCCCAAACCCCACTTCCCAAAGATACCCGTTGCATAGCCGGCGTCTTTCAACACTTCTGCGACAGTTTTATCTTCCTCGTAAAGCAATTGATTCAGATCATTCGCTCGAACAGGAGTATGACCTGTATGCTGTCCGGTCATTAATACACTACGAGAAGGCTGACAGACCATCGAGCCCGCGTAGGCCTGTGTGAATTTCATGCCCTCTGCTGCCAGTTGATCAATATGCGGCGTTTTGATTTTTGTTTGACCATAACAGCCCAACTCGGCATAACCTAAATCATCTGCCATGATAAAAATGATGTTGGGTTTTTGTTTTGCAAAGACCTGTGAAGTATCTAAGGCAAACACACTCATCCCACAAAAGACTGCCAGAACAAAAAATAACCGTCGATTCATTATGCCATAACCTTTCAATTTTTGTATTTCTTCAGTTTTTTGAAATAATTACATGCAGGAATTGCTTCACTTAATCCATTTTGAAAATTGTTTTAGATTGGGGTTGACCAAATTCCATTGAATTTTTATTCTCCCCGCATCATCAGCAATCGAGCTGGTTTTAAGAGTTCAAGAAAACAAATCCTAGTAACATCACACCTCAGAATGACAGTTATCATTCCCTTTTTCAACCTTCAAACACACATACCGGTGTCCGTTGAGCGATTTCATTCTCTCAGCGGAAAGATCGAGTGCCCAACGCACGGATGCCGCGGCTCCGATCTTTTTAAAACTGAATAATAGTGATCTCATCTGAGGCGTGTCAGAAAAAGTAATTGATACTCAGGCGAACAATCGCCTCCCGGAAGTGGTACAAGTCCTTCCCCCCCCTGGGCTACTGCTTCCGGGAATTTTTATGCGCTGATCGATATTATTTCAGTAAAATAGAAGTGTGGTTGTATCAACCCTCTCCGGGAAACCCATCCATTTTTCCGATCACAACAATGCCCGATTCAGAAACGGTAAAGCCACGTGCTTTGTCTTTGGCAAGGTCATAGCCAATTTCACAATTCTTGGGGATTGAGACTCCCTTATCGATGATCGCGTTCCGAATTTTGGCATGTCTACCAATATTCACACCTGAAAACAGAATTGAATTATCGACTTCCGCCCAGCTATTAATCCGCACATTTGAGGAAATAATGGATTGACTCACACGCCCCCCCGAAATGATTGACCCCGGACAGACAGTACTATCTACGGCTTGACCCACACGAGGTTTAGAGCCTTCACTTTGAGCAAATACAAACTTCGGCGGAGGATCTGGTGGCTGATAAGATCTGATCGGCCAAGTTTGATCATACAAATTTAATTGTGGATGTACTGAGATCAAATCCATATTTGCTTCGTAATACGAATCAATCGTGCCTACATCTCTCCAATAATATCCGTCGCCGGTATTTTTATCCTGAAAGGGATAAGCGCGTATCAGATGATCGTCAATGATAGAAGGGATAATATTTTTTCCGAAGTCATGCGAACTATCTAACTGAGTCGCATCGTAACATAGGCGTTCAAACAAAAAATTCGTGTTAAAAACATAGATCCCCATTGACGCCAAACTTTTATCGGCATGATTGGGCATCGGTGGAGGAGAAACTGGTTTTTCTTCAAACTTCACGACACGCATATTTTCATCAACGGCCATCACTCCAAACTGGCTTGCTTCCGTTCGATCTACGGGAATACATCCAATCGTCGCTTCAGCCCCAGATTCCTTATGATCACGAATTAGCTTGGAATAATCCATCTTATAGATATGGTCACCAGAGAGGATCAGAATGTAATCCGATCTGGCACGTTCGATCGTGTAAATATTCTGATAAACGGCATCCGCGGTTCCCTGATACCACTGTTCGTCAATGCGCTGCTGCGGTGGCAGGACATCAACAAACTCATTCAGTTCGCGGCAGAGAAATCGCCAGCCAAGATTGATATGACGGTCGAGACTGGCCGCTTTATATTGAGTCAGAATCAAAATCCGACGTAAGCCACTATTGATACAATTGGAAAGTGTAAAATCGATAATTCGATACCCACCTCCAAACGGAACCGCAGGCTTCGCACGATCTCTGGTAAGTGGTTCCAGACGAGATCCTTTACCACCGGCCAGAATCAAAGCCAACACATTTCGCATTATTGTTCTCTCCTTATTGACATCATGATCTTCGTGAACCAATTCCTTTATTCACCAACAAGATGCGCTCTCATTTTATCAGTATGTTGTAGCATGCTTCGCCCATGAAAGGAATTCAAATAATATCCGATTTAATCAACTTATATTTTCTTCGGAAAAAAACCGATATTTGTTAATAACATATATTACCCATGTTTTATTTCATTTTTGCAAATTCACGAAGTTCAGATTGTTTTTATGCTTCCGACTTCTCTCAGAGAATTAATCAATTTATAATTTGACGCATTCGACTTGTACCATTCTGTTGGGAGAACGCATCAATGAATTCCTCTGATGAAAAATTGACAAAATCCTTTTATGATCGTATCAGTCATTCCTATGACCTAATCTCTGACTCCAACGAACATGTCGCCCGTGAAAAGGGACTAGCAGCATTGAGTATCGCTGAAGGCGAAATAGTCCTTGAAATAGGCTATGGAACTGGTCATTCCCTGGTGTCTCTGGCTGAAGCAATAGGCAATACGGGAACAGTTTACGGGGTCGATATTTCAGATGGAATGCTGAAAGTCTCTGAAAAACGAGTCACAGAAGCGGGTGTCGCGGACCGTGTAAACCTCTCTGTGGCAAACACGCCTCCTCTGCCTTTTAAGGACCAGACATTCGATGCTGTTTCCATGAGCTTTACCCTGGAACTCTTTCCACTAGAAACAAT
>JAJDEK010000339.1 GCA_029259875.1 Planctomycetaceae bacterium | reverse complement strand
ACCCCATCTTGAACCCGAATAGGGAGAGAGATGAAAATACTGAGTCTTGCCCGATTTCGAAATCGGATATTCCCAGTTTTGGGGAAGCCCACTTGACTGTATCTCTTCGACCTCTTTGCCTGGCTCAAAGAACCATTTATTTTCTGAAGCTGCAGTAAGTTCTAAAAATCGATCTATGTTATCACACCCCAAAGGATTAACGCCGAAGAGGCTAAAGGCCCGATTCGATCCAGGAATTAATCGTTTCGCTTGAATCTCTATAGAATAAGGAGAATCAGGGGACACGGAAATAGGAAGCCGAATTCTCAACTTTTGTTGTTTGCCACTTTGTTCTACATCCCAGACCAAATCCCCAGAATTATTCCCGGACAAACTACTCACTTGAGTAATCTCCCATCCAGCGGGAATGATGGATTCAAGACGATAGGTAGAACCTGCCGCTGAGGCCCAATGTATTCGCGATTTCAATTTCCATATTTTATCTTTCACTTGAATCAGGCTATGCACTCTGGCAGAAAGATTCAGATCCGGTAAGGCTAATCGATACGACAAGCGAGCATCTGAAGAATATTGCTTGAAGTCGTATGACTCTCCTTGTTCCTCTTGGATGAGTACTCCTGTCTGGCGCAAATCAGTTAATTTAATTTCATGAGTTTCCAAGGGAGCAGAAATATCAACGTGAACTGTCCCCCCCAAATAGTGAGCCTGTGTTAATTTTAATCGAGGGATCGTAATTTCTCCCTCTAACGAGGGTGATGCTAATGCGCGAACAGATAAAGGCCGACTGATTCCAATAAGTGGATCGATCAAATCGACGATAATCAGGCTGCTGTCTTTCTGTTTTTTAATATCAAATGGTAATGCCAGATCATTGCCTAAAGTAACCGAATAGATTTCAAATCCTGCTGCAGCTTCAAACTCCAATCTCCTGACCGGTTCATTCAGGACTTCTATTTGAAAATCTTCCCGCAATCTTAAACCATCTTCACGAACACCTACTTGCGCAAATTGATGGTAAAGAATTTGTGCAGACGCATTTTGCTGTTTTTCCTTTTGATGTATCACAGCTTGAAATTGAGACTGACCACCTAACTCGATCTGCCATAGATCATAATTGGGGACATCCGATTTCGTAGGTCCCGATACATAACCCACAGAAGTAGTAAGGATCATTCCTTGTGGAACTTTAAGATTAATACGAGAAACGACTGTTTCAGGTAGTTGGAACAAAAATTCTGTTCGGTGGGGTAGCTGTCGGCCTTTCAAGCTCCACCGTCCAAATAACGGATCATTAAAATGATCGACGAGTAACAATTTTTTTTGATTGGGTGCCAACCCCCAGACAACATCCTGTTTGCCCCATTTCAATTCATGAATCGCAAGATTTAAATTTGAGAGTTCGACAAATTTCGGTTCATTTTTGGAACAGTGTAAAACATAGTTTAAACGGCCATTAATCAAGTGATCACCGTCTAATGTAGCTTCATAAGTCGCTTCTTGAATCCAAGAACTCTTTGGCGTATTTTTTTTTAACAAAGCTCTATTTTTGAGTGATTGGTATTTTTTTGAAGAGATCGGATACCAATTCCCCTGGGGCCATTGAGAAGTATCTTTACCAGAAACTGTAACTTCTTTTATTTGTAACGAAGGTGAAATATCGAACACATTGTTCTCGGCGGCCAACAAATCCGGCTGGAACAAGGACATCATTCCTATCAAAGAGAGATAGGCCACTTTACTGGCCCAACTCTGATTCAACAGTATTCTCGAAATCGCTATCATCGATTCGCCCCGGCTTCTGATGAAGATACGGGTTTGTCAACTACTTCAGAACCAGGTCTGACAGCTGTAATGTCTTCGGGATCAACTTCGGAAGGTTGAATGCGTTCAGAATATGAGGGAGGTGGTATAAAATCGCTGTGTGCAGACATTGTTAAAAGCTTCGATTCTCTTCGTTTTCGAGATGTCCCATTAATCAGTGCCGCCACAACAGCCAATAATAATCCAAAAATTGCAGGCTGTAAAAGTACTTCCACAGGAGCGGTATACCACAATGCTACTGCAGAAACAGCGGTCATCATTATCAATAGCACCAAGACACTCCTGAGGGGTGAGATGCTCATTAAAATGAACCCCAGTAGTAGAGAAGTTCCAGCACCAATGAAAACAATCATGGAACGGGATAATGCTTGAAATTCCAGAGTGGTTGCTGGACCAAGCCGGTAAAACTGATAGCCATTCATTCCGCTGGAATCATTTGGTTCCAGCGGCGCATTTTTCAAAGCAACAGGAATTTCATCCTGACCTGCAAACTGACGCGACCAGAAAACGCCTTGATTTTCCCAACGAAACTGGGGGGTATAGCCACGCGGAATCGTAAATAGATGCTCGTTATTGGGGAGACTCACTTTCCACATTGTCTTTTCTACCCACAAATTATTTGAAAATTCAGCAGCTCCAACCGAAAGTAGACTGAAATGTGAATCTTGCATTCTTTTTGTGGAATGGTACTTAATGGTGAGAACATTCAGTAAGTTTTCGTTTCTTTTAGTCACAGGCAAACTGAGCAAGTATTCATTAGAAGTCTCCAAAGTTTGATTGAATGTTATTGGCTGCTCGTTCCACCAAACCTCATCGATTTTAATATTCGCGTTTTCAGGCATCTTGAAAGAAAGTGTTCGTGGAGTAACAGGAAACTGGTATTGTGCGCGAGCCTTATAAAGGCCTGCTAAATCGAGACTGCAATGAATCCATGCCTGACGGATCGCATAAGAAAATAATGCTGGAGAATCACTTTTTTTGAGTTTCAGATTGATATCTGCCTCGGGATCAACGGCTCTCCAAAATGCATTCTTATTCATGGCCAACTGCTGCTGCCATGCAGAATCCATACTCTCGACTTCGATATGATCTGATCCCGCTTCATCCTGCAATAAAAGTTCAAATCGGCTTTCTGAATAGGGAACATCATCAGAACGAATCAGTGGGACAGACACCTCAGTTTCAGAAATTTGAGGTAATAAATAGATAGCAGTGATTTTCACTGGTCCCAATTTTTTGCTTCGTAATGAAAGTCGCGCATTTTGAATGGGATCTGATTCATCCGAAATCCAAGTCGGTACAAGAGGGTTTTGCTCATCATCCAAATAAAAATCAACATGATTTTTCAACGACAATGGTACAAGCAATCGAACTTCTGAAAGTGGTTCATATTCGATGAGATATTTAATTTCCTGCTCGACACGTACCTTTGAATCATCTACCTCCAGTAGTGCTGCACTTGTGGCAACTATCTCTTGAGTATGGATCGAAACCACTGCTGAAAATTCATTCGCACCAGGTTGAATTTGGAATTCATTCTTTCTCAATGCTTGAACTTCAGGAGGCAGAGAAAATTTCTTGATTTGTACTAAAGGAGACGAGAGAACTTGCGTTTTAGGAGAAGGTGTCAGATCAGTTACGACGTTAAAATTATTGGCAATCACCAAGGAAGTTGCAGAGAGACTGGGCGCTTTGATTTCGGGAAGAGTAAAACTAAATGGCTCCTCATCTGCAATCACAGGACGCCGAGCACGGAAGGTAATTTCGAACGCACCCTTGGATCGTTTCAGTAAATTAATATTAATCCTTCCTGCTTGAGTCTGGTCGATCTCAATAGCTTCAGTCAGCGAAGGTTCCTGCATCAATTCCAATTCCCAACCTTCTTCGACTCGATGCGGCCAGTTAATTGACACCTTGTCCAATGCACCTTGAAATACGTTAATTTGGACTCGCGCCTCGAGTTCAGCTCGATTCCCATACATCTGCACCAGATAATAAGGCTTGGCAGAGAAGTATGGTTTGACTCGCTCAATTTGTAGGGGTAATTGAAATGGCTGTTTCAGAAAGCGATATGAACTATCCAAATCTTTCTGATTCGATTTGATTTGATAGACAAATTTATTTTGCCCCTCTTCCCGAAAAATGCGATATCCCTCAAGGGTCTGAATATCAATAATACCAGTTTGCCTCTTGGCTCGTTCAACATCAAAACCGTCGATTAAAAAATGACCATTCGCTTCAGGAAATTCTGTTTCCAGAGTCCACTGCAATTCAATCGGCCCAACAGTGGGTTCAGTCAGTGACACCTCTACCAGATTCCCCTTTGCGACTTTATGGCTTTTATAACCCTCACATTTCACATCCAGTAATTGAAATGTCTCAGGTAGTTTGACTTTGACTGACTGAAAGCTGCCCGTTAAAGCTTTGATTGATTGTGAGGCATTCAGCAACACAGAATCTGAAGTGAAATCTGTCGTAAGCAGTGTCTCAGCTTGTAAGACTGTTTCGACTTTCTTTTCATCAGGAATAGGCTGCCAGGAAAGATCTAGTTGATCACCTAACCCGAACATTTCTACCAAGCTCTGATTATCAGAAATTGCTTTTTTCGATACAGCGACTCCTGTGGGAACCTCAAGACTGATTTGTGGTAACGGCACTTTTAACTGTAAATTACTGACGGCTGTCTGAGGTAATAATAATTGAAGGCGTCTTGAAGGCAATTGCTGTTTAAGCGAAATACTCAGTGTGAGATTGATTTCATGAGTCCCTTTACCCCGAAACCACCAGAGATATCCTTCTGTACGATTAAACCCACCTGGACTCGACTCTCCTTCACCAGAATAACTTGTTTTCAGGAAGATCGATTCATTGAGCTTTAAAGGGACGCGGATCCATGTATCTGCTTCATTGATCAATACAACTATCCGCGCTTCGAGAATCGCACGATCTTTTTTAACTTCACCAGAAAGCGAAACAGAAGAAACCGCATACTTTGGTGAGTGTTCAGGTTGTATCACCTGCTTTTGCTTCAAATAATCTAATACCTGATCTAAACTCAGGTTTGGTAAAGGTAAATACTGGCCGTCGTCTCCTTTGATAAACACTTCTTGTTTCGTGTTTGCTTTTTCCTGCCTCTGCTTCTCAACCTTTGATGCTTTTGAACCTGAAACACCTTTTTCAGATTTTGGACTGCCTTTGTCTTGTTTGGCAGCTTTCAGAGGTGTTTTTTCTAAGTTGGCTTTACTCTCGCTTTTTTTGGCATTGTCTCTGAGTGTGGACTGTTTTTGCGCATAAAGATTGTCAGACGAATGTTCAACGCCGAATGACAACAGCAAAAACAGCCCCAAAGAGACTATAAGTAAACGAGCAAAATATGACATAATCAAAGATCGATCCCATATCACGGGCGCAAGAAAAATCTGACTGGAAATGATACATTTTAAGAGGGAACGAATACACAACGAGAACCCAAGACCCGTCCCTCAATATCTGATAGAATGAGAGTCTTTCGACCTCAAAACGAAACGATCACACATGTCCACATGGCATCAAAGTCAAATTCCTATAATGTCCCCTTTGATACCATATATCATACGTCGTATTTTGGGCACATTAAAGAACGAATCTCAAAGCTGGCTAAAAAAGCGTCTCAGTTAACAACGTTTGTAGTTCCGTATGAATATTTGTTCCATTTGTTGCGAGAATACTAGGAATTTCAATGGAATATGAACGATCTTCGATTGAAGTCACAGTACCTCCGGATTCTCTGCAAATGAGCACGCCGGCTGCCATATCCCACGGTTTCAGATTGCTGGACCAGTAACCATCAATCCGACCGGCGGAAACATAGCATAAATTTAAAGCAGCAGAGCCAGTACGTTGCACTGTCTGTGCTTCAGGTAGTACTCGTAAAAATCGCTCAACGGCAATATCTTGTGCTGAAGTCCCGACAGGTAAACTTGCCACCACCATCGCCTGGTCAAGAGACGGAATCTGAGAAGGGTTAATTGGATTCCCATTCAACTTCGCCCCTTGCTTAAGAAAAGCAGAAAACATCTCATCATTGTTAGGATCGTAGACCACCCCCAAAATCAATTCACCCTGAAATTCGAGGCCAATCGAAACACAGTAGTAAGGGAATCCATGGACATAATTTGACGTTCCATCAAGCGGGTCAATTACCCAACGATAGTCTGAGTCTCCTTCCTCGTAAGCTAATCCCTCTTCGCCCAGCATATGGTGAGTCGGAAACCGTTGGCTGATATGCTCCACAATTGCTGTTTGTGAAGCAAAGTCGGCGTCAGTTACCAAATCAGCTCTTCCTTTTTCAGAGACTTGGAATTTGTCGACCCAATCCAGCAGGCATTGTGCTCCCAGCCGTGCAGCAGTCTCAGCTGTATTTATCAATTCAGTGGAATTCAATGTGATACCCTCCTTGAAATGTGTTTTAGATCTCTTGTCCACAGCTCTGAAATCGAATTCCGAATCTCATTTCGAGATGTTGCTTTAGAACCAGATAAAATCCTCAGAATATTGTCTGATTTTCCGGGTTATTACGTTTTTTCAAACTAATACCATTCTAGGAATCTCACTGCTGGTCGTGAACCGTCAGCATTTTGAATTCGTAATACTTTTCTCGTTAATTGAAAACTCAAAAATCCCTGTCTGTACGTTATCTACGTTCCCAGGCTCTAATGATAACAACCGCTTACGCTATTTTGGTGAGGCCATTTTAGTCGTTCCACAATGAGTATTCTGGTCGACTCCTCGTAACTCATTCCACGATAGGCAGATTGTAAGGATTTTCACGATTGTCTTTAGAAGTCCAATTATAATAGATCTATCAATTCCAGTGATCGATGTTGCTTATTGAAAACAGTGAAGCAAGTCAACATGTGGAATTTTTTCAGATTAAAAGCATCGCGTAGGAAACATGATGTATATTTTCAACACCTAGTAATAGGTACAAAATAGATGCACTAGTATCGCTACCAGCTAGTAATGGTAGGAATTTCATAACAAGACAAAACTGATTGAAAAGATAACAAATGGATTTTCCGTTAACACAGCTCTCACTGTACGTCATGGCAATTAGTGTGGGGATCTTCACAGTCATTGCAGCCATCACGGACTTTAAAGCGAGAAAAATCTATAACGTACTAACTGTCCCATTCTTTGTTCTCGGCATTATTTATCAAGTGGTTTTCAATGGATGGGAAGGTCTGATGTATGGTGGCTTGGGTTTTCTGGCAGGATTTGGATCATTTTTTCTGATCTGGATGGTTGGTAGTGGTGCCGCCGGAGACGTGAAAATGATGGGCGCCTTATCTATCTGGTTAGGGTTTAAAGCAACACTCGCCGTCATGATTGTTGGCACTATCTTTGTTCTATTTGGTTCATTTGCGATTCTGTTCTGGAGTGTGCTCAGGCGTGGAACTCGAAAAACCAAAGAAACGTATTTGGCAACGGGTAAGACTGTAAAGAATAAGAAGAAATTTAAACCGGAAACAATGGAACAAAAGCAAAAGCGAGGCCTGATGCCTTTTGCACTTCCTGTTGTACTGGCTACTTGGAGCGTGACCACCTGGATGGTCATTAAATCGGTAGTGCTCCAATAGTAGTTCTAACGGGAAAACTAGAGTAATAAGAAATCGACGAAAGTATTTCGACTATGAAATTCAAACGAATTCATAAAAAAAATAAGAAGCAAACAAAGCGAACAGGGTTCCTGAGCATGGAACTTGTGTTGGTATTACCAATCTTTGGAATTGTTTTGTTTGCACTTTTGGAGTTTACGCTCCTGTTTTACGCACGTGCAGATGTTGTTGAAGCCAGCCGCATTGGCGCTCGCCTGGCAACATTGCCAGGTGTAACACAGGAAAACGTAGAACAAGAAGTACTGAAAATACTTCCGCCACAATTAGGACAAGGGGCGGTGATCCAAGCTGAGATGGGAGAACATTCGGGAGATGTCGTCATGGTTGCAGTGAGCATACCTATGGCTCTGGCTTCTCCGAACCTGCTCTGGCCCATTGGTTACGACTTAAATAAACAAAATTTGTATTCAGAAACCAGAATGATTAAAGAGTAAACCAATAACAAGTCTACTCAAAATCACTTTATTTTATATTGAAATAACCGTGTAGCCCTCCGACGAATTAACAGGAGGGAATGTTGGAAGCATTTGAATATACTGCTTCATTCAGTTATGGGAGATTGATCCGGTGAAAAGCCTGACCCCTGCAAAAGTGACACTGTTGATGTTTGGCATCTTTGGAATCCTGATTGCAGCATATATCGGAAAGAGATTACTGGCGGGAAAGGAAGAAGCACCGCCGATTGCAACACGAAACATTCCCATGGCGATCAGTGAATTAGAACCAGGTACGTTGGTCACTGAAGAGCATTTGGGACTAGGTCCGATCGCCATCAAAGATTTGAAGCCGGAAATGATGACTTCGAATCGTGTTATCGTTGGACGAATTGTTAAAGAGCCTATTCCGGCTGCAACCCCAATCTCAACTGGCCAGCTCTACCCTGCCGGAGAAACCCCGCCGCTTAAAGTCGATCCGGGAATGCGTGCCATCTCTGTACCCCTTGAATCATCAGTTGATCTTGTGGATGGACTGATTAAACCAGGAGAATACGTTGATGTCCACATGACTCCAACAGGCATGACCGATGACAGTCGCTTGAATGGCGGGTTGACTCTCACCTTATTCAATGGCGTTCGCGTCATTGCCATTAATCGAAGCTACACACAAAGTTCTAATTCAAGACGAGGCACAAACGTGACGCTTGAGTTAACTCCGGAACAGGCCAACATCATGATTCTCGCTCGTGACAAGGGTGATATCACGATGAGCTATAATCCGGAAGGCAAGGGAAATGGCGGCGTGGCCGTCAGTAGTGCAGACCGCGCAACCCTATATGAAATCTTGGGACTGAAAGCCCCTGAAAAACTAGCAGAGCCCCCTAAACCATTTGTCATTGAAGGCTACTATGGCTCCAGTCGTAGTGTAAACGAATTCGATCGTAACGGCTTGCGTATTGGAGATTACAACAACTTTAATGGCGGTCGCAGCCGTGCATTCAACTCAGGTGGATACCTAAATCCGGACTGGGGACGCGATCGAGGATCTAATTACGATAGAGGTTCTATTAGTGCTCCCGCACGCCAAGCTCCTGGCGCTTCAGGCAGTGGTCAAAGAGAAGTAGGACCAACCGCACAATCTGGATCACAAGGTGCACCTAACGGTAGACAGGGTTCAGGCACTCGTTCCTTTGCACAAAACCGTAGAGTAGGACGTTAACGAATCCTAGAATCTATCGCTGAGTTCTTTCTTCCCATTGTTGATGATTGCTGAATTTAACACTCATGAAACGTTACCAGAAAGCCAACATCATAGCATCACAGGCCGTCGCCAGTCGACGAGGGGTCATTACTCCTCTGGCCGCGATGGTGTTACTGGTTGTATTGGCTGGTATTGCACTGATTGTCAATCGGCTCTGGTTGGACGCTGCTTCTTTGGAAGTGACGACCTGTGTCGAAACGGCAGTTTTGGCAGCTGGACACGAATTGGCATCAGATGAATTGTTGAAGGATAAACCTGATTACCAAACCCTTATGGATCGGGCAGAAAAGACAGCTAATAAAGCAATTATACTGAATACTGTTGCCGGACAAAGAATTGGAATTCAACTGACCAAAGATGACAACTTACTTTTTGGGAAATCAATTCCCATAGCTGGTACCGGCACGCGACAATTTGTACAAACCGATAATCAGCCTACGAGTGTGCAAATTAAAACGCAACACGCGAGTCGACTCAATAACCCTGTGGCAGAATTGATGTCTGATTTAATGCAGACAAATCTGGGGTCGACTGGAACACAGATCGAAGCTTCTATTGATAATAATATTATCGGTATTCGTCCATTTGAAAATGTTTCTATTCCTGCATTTCCTCTGGCAATTCTGAAGAATGACCCTTCTGGAAAACACACGGAGACCTGGGAACTTCAGATCGACCAGAAACAAGGAAAAGACGAATATCAATTCGACCCGGACACCCAAACTGTCAAGCGAGGCTCAGACGGAATACCAGAAATACGACTTACAAGCAAACCACGTCGAGGAAATATTTCAGACGCGAATATGCAAATTTTGAACTTCGGCTCAAAATTTAATTCTGA
>JAJDEK010000338.1 GCA_029259875.1 Planctomycetaceae bacterium | reverse complement strand
GAACGATAGTATTCTGTCTCGGCAGCCGCCAGACTCGATTGAGCACGTAATAGGGTATCAAGTGTTGTGGTTCCTGCTTGAACTTCTGCGTCAAATAGCTCAGTTCGTCTTCTGGCTGCACGCCAACGATTGAAATTCGATTGTGCTGTAGCATAGTTTTTGGCTAGGTCCTGAAATGTGATTGCCAATTCCTGACTGACGTCCATTTCTTGTGCCTGCAACAAACTTCGCGCTTTGGAGATTCGAAACTCTAGATTTTCAACCTGAGCATGGGCTGACCGAAAGCCCAGCGGAACGCTAAATTCCCAGCCGATGGTCCAACTGTCCTGATTGTTATTGAGAAGTGTTCCGTAAGCACTGTGTAAGCCTTGGGCTGTTACACCGTCGGAATTTTTCTGACTAAGCAGACGATCCCCGAAACCATTGACTTGATAACTGGAGACAAGGTCTAACCGTGGTCGAGTCAGGCTGGTGGCCGCTAACCGTTGAAATTCGAGACTTTTGATATTCCATTTTTGTTTTCGCAGTTCCACGCGATGCACAAGTGCCTCCGTCAGACACATACTCCAGTCAGGTGTAAACTGTGCTGAAACAGGATCATCAATGGGACGGATAATTTTACCGTCATTGACAGGCAGCCCTACAAGTCGCCGAAAACGACTTTCGGCAGTATAAATATCGCTACGAGTAGTCTGGACTAACGACTGTGTTTCAAATAAACGATCTTTGGCCTGTGCTTCATCAGCAGGTTTGAAGTTTCTGGTACCACCGGCTTCTAATTTTGCATGTGCCTCGCGCCAACTGCGTAATGCAGAATTACGGGCGACGATCTGTGTGTCGTACAATCGATAAGCCAGATAAAGTTGCCAATAGGTATCTTCAATATCTGAGACCAGGTTGCGAACATTTCTTTCGAAGTCTGCCAGTACTAAATCGTTGTTAATACGTGCGATGACAACCCCTTGGCTGACACCGGTAATTCCAGTGAATCCAGAACCGATTGGGCCTGCAATTCGGGTATAATCAACTCCAGCTCCTGCCAGAAATGGTTGACGATAGGAAGCTCCAAAGTTTCCTGAATAGTTAGAAGGAAATAACTGGGCTGTCGCGTTGCTGCCTTGGTAATTCCAGTTATGATTGATGGCGAACTGTCCGCCATTTGCAAATGTTTTGGAAAGTCCAGATTGAAATTGGCCCGTTTCTTGAGTCAAAGTTCCGCCGGGAACCCCACCAAAAAACGGGCTATTTTGGATCTGTTCTGAGCGGCCCCATAACATATTTGCAGTGAAAGTAGTGTCAAAGGCAGAAAGGGCAGCTTCGACGCCTCTTGATCCACCTAACAGCACATTGGTTTCTTGAATCGAGGGGTCATAAATCGTTGGAGTTCCATCCGGATTATTCAATACCCCGTTTCCGTTTGTCCCCAGCGTACCGGCAACGCGGATCACTTCACTGTTCGACAGACCCAAATGGATCGCGTCCATCAAAGGCAAGTCCCAGATTTCATCCTGCGAACGATCTGCCAATGTGCGTGGTTTCCCAGAAAACGTAATTTCTTCTGGAGTCTCCTCGAAGACAGCCGGATATTCGATCTTTGTGGCGACATCTTCATAATATTGAAGTTCTTTGTCACCGAGGTAATGCAGATCCGTATCGGTTCCGAGGCCATGACAACCAACCAATTGGCTGGTAATCAAGCATCCACAGAAAAATTGGTGTAACTTCTGACGAAGGTTCATGTATCCATCCTTAAAGACATGAACGTCGATTATGGTTACAAAGTGTTTATTCATAACCACTTATGGTTCATAATCGATAGTAGTTCTGGGAGAATTCACCAATATACGCTGACAGGTATGATTATGTTTGAGACAATGATTCAGAGCACAACTTACCTGTCTGGTAAAATCATTACTTTCGGTATCGGCTGTTTAATCGTCATAACTTGACTTTTTTGACGATTGGTCAAAATTCATGCGATTTTACTGGTTCGGTCCAAATTTTGTGTAAGGCCTTCCCATCATTTTCTTTAGTAGAACAACTTTACCAGCACCATTTTGTCCAACAAAATGGCCCAAAAATTGTAACGCATACCCGGAAAGAAACGCGTTTCCGACAAAAAACCATTGGTTGGCTAACCCAAATCCAATTACCCCTCCAAATGTGATTGGGACGCCAATCAGATGTAGGATTTGATGGATTCTATTTTAGTGGCGGAGTACATAATTGCTCAAAAAGTGTCGAATCATCTGAATTTACCTGATTGGCTTGAAAAGTAAGTGCCGGTCATCGCGTATAGTTGAAAAGCGATTTCTGTTTTGATACGGTCACAGCTTGCTTGTGCACTATCTATTCAGTATCAACCAGAGTAGCCATTGATTTCAAGAGTCAGCAAGTTTCGTTAGTTTTGCTACATGGACTTGAGTTCCCGGTTACATGCCTTTTTTGTCAGAAGTATTTGAGGAAACAATGTATAAAGTCACGTTAATTCCGGGAGATGGAGTTGGTCCCGAAATCGCCGAGGCGACACGTAAGTGTGTTGATGCCACCGGAGTGAAAATCGACTGGGACGTTCAGGAATGTGGAATTGAAGTCATTGAGGCTGAAGGTGGCGTTCCTGATCGAGTGATGGAATCGATTCGAGCCAATAAAGTCGCATTGAAAGCACCAATTACTACGCCAATCGGAAAAGGTTTCCGCAGTGTGAATGTATTTCTGCGACAAGAGCTGGGCTTATATGCCTGCATTCGTCCTTGCAAAACTTACAAAGGGGTGCGGACTTACTTCTCTGATTCCAACGTCGATTTGGTCGTCGTTCGTGAAAATACCGAAGATTTGTATGCAGGTGTTGAATTTCAAGCAGGTGAGGAAAAGACGGCCGCATTGATCAACGTGATTAATGAATATGCTACCGGCAAAAAAATTAACACTCCTCTCGACGAAACTGGTGTGAGCATCAAGCCGATGTCTTATCAAGGGACTCGAGATATCTGCAACTATGCATTTAAATATGCCGTCGATAACAATCGCAAAACAGTCACATCGATCTGTAAAGCCAACATCATGAAATTTACAGATGGTCTGTGGTATGACGAAACGCGTGCGGTTGCCAAGACCTATGGTGCTAAGTTTGAGTGGGAAGATCTCGCCGAAGGTGTTGAACCCGATGCAAAGCTCGTAGGCAAAGCGACTGACTGTGGCGGCAGCATTGAATACAATGAGCGCCTGATTGATAACATGTGTATGCAGCTCGTACAAAAACCAGAGTTGTATGATGTGCTGGTCACATCCAATTTGTACGGTGATATTCTGAGCGATTTGTGTGCTGGTCTAGTCGGTGGTTTGGGCGTTGCACCTGGTTCAAATATTGGTCCCGAGTCGGCCATCTTCGAAGCCACTCACGGTTCTGCTCCCAAGTACAAGGGGCAGAATAAAGTGAATCCGGTGGCCTTGATTCTATCTGGAAAGATGATGCTGGATTATCTTGGCGAGCACGAAGCGGCATCTAAGCTGGATCAGGCTGTTGCTGATGTGATTGCCGAAGGCAAAGATGTGACCTACGATCTCAAAGATGATCGGAATGATCCCTCAGCCGTCGGAACTCAGGAAATGGCTGAAGCGATCTGTCGCAAAATGCAATAATCTTCTTGAATTTGAATTCGATACAAATCTAAACTGCGATTCGAAACGCTCTTGCTGCTTCGAATCGCAGTTTTTTGTTTTACATGTATAGCAAAATGCCTGGAAGCTGTTTTTAAAAATTTGCAAGAATCGATTGAACAGCATATAAAAATTGGTGAAGAGATCAACAAAGTTTGATACGATAAAGGTACGGTTCTCGCCTTATTTGATCCTACCACTGGAGTTTTCCCCATGACCAATGCCCTTCGCCCTCAACAGCCGTCTCCTGCTCTTTCCCGTCGTGATTGGTTGAAAATGAGTGCGGCTACGTTTGCTGGTTCTACTAGCCTGAATTGGCAGAAGCTTGCTTTGGAAGCGGCTGAATCAAAGCGTCCCAACGTGGCTGCCATCTATACGGAATTCTTTTACATTTCGCATGCCTATCACATTTTACACCCCTTTTTAGGACCGTATCTTTTTAATGGGAAATTACTTCAGCCACAGTGTGATGTCGTTTCCTTTTATGGTGATCAGTTTACCGAACGGGATCTTTCACGGGGCGTCGCAAAGAAGTTTAACATTCCGATTTACAAAACGATTCGCGAAGCTTTGTGCTTGGGAGGCAAAGAGCTGGCCGTCGACGCCATTTTGTCCATCGGCGAGCATGGAACTTATCCTGATACTAAATATGGACAGACCATGTATCCCCGCAAACGGTTTTTTGACGAAATCGTCGAAGTGATGAAACAGTCAAAAAGGTTTGTGCCTGTTTTTAGTGACAAGCATTTTTCCTACCGTTGGGATTGGGCGCGCGAGATATATGATACGTCTCGAAAATATGAGTTTCCAATGATGGTAGGTAGCTCGGTTCCTTTGGCTGAACGGACCATTCCTTTGGAGATTCCTTATGGAACCGAATTGGAAGACGCTGTTTCTATTCACGGGGGGCCTATTGAAAAATACGATATCCACGGTCTCGAAGTTTTGCAGTCGATGGTGGAATTTCGCAAAGGGGGAGAGACCGGAATTTCTTCCGTTCAATTTTTGAAGGGAGATGAACTAATCAAAGCTGGTCGCGAGGGACGCTGGTCAATGAAACTGGCAAAAGCAGCGATGCAGGCAGAACTGGGAAATACAAAGCGCGGATTATTTGATAAAATTGGCAAAGAAAGTGTGTCCGAACCTCACGGAATTCTAATGGAATATAAGGATGGTTTTCGCGCAACGATGCTCAAAATTGGTACGAATGGCGTTCGCTGGAATTTTGCCTGTCAGGTGAAAGGCGAATCCAAACCCAAGGCGACTACGTTCTTCCCTGGTCCTTGGGGGAACCGCAACCTGTTCCGAGCATTTTCAAACGCGATTCAACATCTGTTCGTGCACAAGCAGGAACCTTATCCCTGTGAAAGAACATTATTGATGACGGGTGTGTTGGATACTGCCATGCATTCCTATTTCGAGAAAGGGCAGGCACAGATGAAGACTCCTCAATTGGAGTTTTCATACAAACCTAAGAATTTTAACCAATTCCGCGAAATGGGTGCCTCCTGGGACATCATCACAAAAGACATGCCGCTGCCTCGAGATTTTGTGGAAGCTGATCCTCAACCCCAATAAGGGTGTCTTACTGCCCAAAATTAAGTACAGCACTTCCTGAAAAGGAGCATGTGACAATTTCCTGATACAGGTTACTTGCAGGAAGATCGCAAATTCAGGATATTGAACACAAAACAGTCTTTTCGTTTCACGTTCCCTGATCCTGCCTGAGAGTTAATGTCCAAAAGATGAAATACGTTCTCGTGATCCCAGATGGTTGTGCGGATGAACCGCAGGAAACACTAGGTGGCAAGACGCCTTTACAGGCGGCCCGCGTTTCCCACATGGATGCCATTGTGTCACAGGGAATTCTTGGAAGAACCGACACCGTGCCTGCATCGATGCCCTCCGGTAGTGATGTGGGAACAATGAGCCTCTTTGGATACGACCCTCTAACTTATCATACCGGCCGCGCTCCCCTCGAAGCGGCCGCACAGGGAATCGAGTTAGGCCCTCACGACTGGGCCATCCGTTGTAATTTTGTCACGATTGTTGATGGGAACATGGCGAGTTTTACGTCGTCGCAACTTCCCAATGACGTTGGTGAAGAGTTAGTTGGCTTGCTTCAAGAAGAAACCGCCGCTGATCCTCAATGGGAGTTCCATCAGGGAGTCAGCTATCGGAACTTATTGATCTATCGAGCAAACAGTGAGGATGATCAACCTTTTGATTCAGGAACATTAACAGTTCCCCCTCATGATTTGACAGACCAGCCGATTTTGCGAGATCTTCCTTCAGGCAAAGGAAGTGAGTTGATGCTTGATTTGATGGAGCGCAGTAAGAAGCTTTTTTTGAAGTCGGCGAAAAATCAGAATCGATCTGACGGACAACCTGCAGCGACACAGATTTGGTTATGGGGACAGGGAAGCAGGCCTGCACTCAAACCGTTTCAGGAACAATTTGGCAAAACGGGTTCTGTGATCACAGCCGTAGACTTGTTGCGAGGTATGGGGCGTTTGCTTGGCTGGGATGTAATCGAAGTCGAGGGGGCCACAGGTTATACCGATACCGATTACGCAGCCAAAGGCCGTGCTGCGATTGAAACGCTGAACAGCACAGACTTCGTAGTCGTTCACGTAGAAGCGACAGATGAGGCTTCACATGAAGGAGAAGTGCAGGAAAAAGTCAGAGCCTTGGAAATGATCGATGAGCACATCGTAGGGCCGGTACATGAGTATTTGAAAAAACAAGGTGAATATCGAATATTGGTTTGTCCCGATCACCCGACATTTTTGCGAACGAAAACACATAGCCACGGCTATGTTCCTTTTGGAATCTGTGGCACGCAAGTACGTCCCGATCAGGCTAGCAGTTATGATGAAGTCACTGCAGGAAACAGCAATCTACTGCTTCCCAAAGGTCATCAACTCATGCCTTTCTTTTTTGGAACATTGACGAACTAGTCGATAGTGAAATACCTAGTCAAGTGGGTGGCACCAAAAAAATTTGGAGCTACCCATTTACGTTTATACCAATGTCGGTTTCTTACAAAGGCCAGTCGCGTAGAATTCGTTCTACTTCTTCTGCATGACCACTTTCATCGCGTACCATATCTTCCAGTTGAACGGCCATGCCTTTATCGCCGAACTCTTCTGCTTCCTTAGCACGTTGGGTGTAACCAGCGGTCGCCGCTTGTTCTGCCACTAGAACGGCCTCCAGCATTTCCTGGTTGGTGTGTGCTTCGGCAACTTTTGTGGGAACGGTCGTTGGTTCGCCGCCTAGTGCAACGATTTTATTTGCCAGATATTGGGCATGCAGTTGCTCGTCGGGTACTTCTGCCAGGAAAAATTGCGTCAACTGTGGTCGATACGGGCCCGTTGCTTTGGCAGCATAAGTGGTATATTGAATGATGGCGGAAAGTTCGTTCGCCAGGTCCTGATTGAGATGAGCGATCATTGTTTGCTTGTCCATGTTTCTCTCCTGAAGAATGAAATGGGGGGATCAGCTGGTGATCCACTCACCAATGGGTTTCAATGTTACTTTTATAGATAAGCATTTTCGTTTATCAACTATAAGAGAATGAATGATAAATGAAAATACCTTGAAGTTCTGTGTTAAAAAAAGGTTTCGGCATTGAGGGGAACGCCTTTGTTCCTGAATCTGTCAGCATTTAAAGCGATTGAAATCGCGAGTAACAGGGCAATAAGCCACCTCATCCAACTTTTGAGATCCAAATTCGGGGTTCTTTTCTTGATAGTCATGGACTATGATTGTAATGAGCCCCTAATTTTGGCTATTTTGTTATTTTACGTCGTGTTGTGTTTTTTAGTAGAGAATTGGGAGATTTAGGTGTCTGACTGGGTTGAACCTCTGGGAATGAGAATTCTCATTCGTAAAGATGAGAGTCGGCATACCACGCGCGGGGGGATTGTACTTCCCGACAAGGCAGAAATTCCGAATATCACCGGTCGTGTTGTAGAAATCAGCGTGCAGATCGAGCGGGATGACGACTTTCCCATTAAGAAATACGATAAAGTGCTTTTCAACCCCAGCGATGCAATTCCCGTGGATTTCGAACCGGACAATGTATTATTTGTGGTACCGATCGAAGACGTAGTCGCTGTTTTTCGCCGTGGTGAATCGAAAACCGATGAAGTGCGATCAGCCGAAGAGATGGACGCGGATGATCCCGACGAATGGGAAGATTAAACGGTAATGGAAATCGGCCTCTTCTCAAGACGCTTGTTTCAGTTTACGGTTTTAATTTCTTCCACCAGACTGGGACGTTGATAGCCTGCCGGGATGGTATCCAGATTTCGATAGGCGACCAGTTCCGCGACAATACTTAACGCAATTTCTGGAACGGTCTGAGAGCCGATGTCAAAACCAAGCGGCGCATGAACTTTCGCAAGCGCCTCACGGGGTGTGCCTGTTCGTAGCAAGTCTTCAAAAATCAGTTTCACTTTTCGCTTGCTACCAATCATACCGATATATCGGGCTGAGGACTCTGCCAGATGTCCCAAGGCTTCTTCATCGTGATTATGACCACGGGTGACGATGATGATAAACGTATCTCTGGTGATGGAAAGATCTGAAAGAGCTGTATCAAAATTCCCGACGATTAATTGTTTTGCTGTGGGAAATCGTTCGACATTACAATATTCCTGACGATCATCGGCGGCAATGATTTCGAATCCGACATCATTGGCCAATTCTGCCACTTTCTGGCCAATGTGACCACAGCCGACGACCACAAGTTGACATGTTTGGTGAAAGGTGAGATACGCGATACCCGAATTCAGATAAGGCCGAGGTCGATTCGGGATCGGCTTCAGCCCCGTCAGTAATTGAGACGGTGGCTCTTGCTGACCACGGTGGGCGATAATTGTAGAGTTCGCATCAATCAAAAATCGATCAGTTTCACTTCCGCCTTCTGCCGATTCAGGGTTGACCACAATCGCTTCGGTGAAGCCCTGATCACTTTCCAACAGTTGAGCCATGGATTTGAAATAACGCAAATCTTCTTCTGTAGTGATTGCATCAACGAGAACTTTCATACGCCCTCCGCAAATGAGCCCGTCATCCCAACCATAATCGTTATCAAGCTGAAATGTCATAATTTCCGGTTTCGCGGCGTCGATTAATCTTAGGGCGCGGCGTTTGACTTCGGCTTCTACACAGCCTCCTCCGAGTGTTCCTATTTGAGAACCATCACGAAAGATGAGCATGGCGGCTCCCGGCTTTTGGGGAGTGGATCCACGCGTTTCGACCAGACAGGTATAACAAACGGGTTTCTTTTGCTGGACTGCTTTTTCCAACTCGACTAATAAATCACGCATGGTCGTTTACTTTGATCGATTATTTAAAGTGTATCTAATAGGCTACGGGCTGCTTGAAGTTCGCGCGTCAATCCATCGACCAATCCCGGCTTCTGATCGCCAGGTAAGACTTCCCAAGTGTACGTTTCGACTTCCAAATGTGGTGCGTAGTCGAGTTCTTTCACTGTTGCCAGAGCATGCCTTAATTCTTGATGTGTAGTTCCTAATGGCCCGAGCGTTTGGGCATCAATGGGTACATGAAAATGAACCCGGAGTTTTTCTGTTTCCTTAATACGGGGGTCAGGTGCCAATAAAAACTTCTTGGTTAGATCCACGATCCGATAGAGATCACCCGATTTTAAACTCCCGATCGTCTGATGCAGATAACGGGGTTCTGCATACTCTGCGAGCTGAGTGCGACCGGCTTCATTCTCCCACGGATTGACAAGTTCGATCGCGTTCGAAATGTGAATTTTGTTGATTCTAATTTCAGCATGTGTGATTTGCCGAATGGAGCCAGGAATATCTTCAAACTCAACAGCCTGATGACAAATGTCGTAACAGGCTCCCAGATACTCCTTAATAGTTCCCAACAATTGTTTTGCCGCAGCACGTTGATATAGTCGTTCGAAGAAGACAATTAGCTCGTGTGTAAATTCGATAACACAAAATGGCTCTGGTTCAATTGCCAGCCGAATCGTTTTACCGGTCTCTTCTTTCAATTGTTTAAGATAGGTTGCCAGTTCGATTAATTGTTCGATGCACTTGTCGCCAAAATCAGCCGCATGCTCAAATTGTTTGAATCCTAACGGAACTGTGGAAATACTGCCTTCTGCATCATCGGGTAGTAGAGCGGAAAGTACACGGGCACAACCCTTGGTATATTCCAGTCGTTCTGGCTGAGACCAGTCGGGTAAATAAACATTTTCCTTTACCCGGTCATGGTGAAAATTTCCATAGGGAAACGCATTCAATGTGTAACAGATCAGGTTTCGTTTGTGGATCTCTTCAGCGAAGTGGATGTGCCCTGCCTCTGTGGTCAGAATTTCCTGAATCACGGGTTCAGCCAGCCAAAGTCCGGCAGCAAGTGGGGCAGCATATTGTTCTTGAATCGGAACCGTAAAGTCATCGAGTTTCTGCAAGATTTCCGCAACCGTTAAACCTGGATGCACGTTGGTGCAATAACTCAAAGGCAGTGAACTTAACGTCATAAAACTTCCTCAGAGGGCGCTCAGGTTAGTAGGGAGTAGAAAACTCAGCGAAGTAGAGATTACAATCTACTACTATCATAACTGAGACAAACTTACGGACTACCTGCCAACAGAATTCGCAGGTGAGATTGCGGTTGTGGGATTAATTTTTCTACCAAAGACAACTTGTATTAACTTGTAAGTTTAGCGACGATAACGGTTAGCATCTTGTATGAAAACAGACAAAAAGTGAGTTTCTCACAAACTCTATGAGAAACTTTCTGGTATGCTGAGTGTTTAGTACATGTGGGAAATTCACCCTGAAACATGGGAGTCGGCAATCAGTCGTGGTTACAACCCAAATCTTTAATTCGCCTTATTTGCGAGATCCTGACGTGCAATTGATGTTGCGCGCCAAGGAAGGAGATGAAGGTGCGTTCACTGAGTTGGTTGCTAACTACCAGGATCGAATCGTTGGAATTTTTTGCCATTTACTGGGAAATCAAGAAGCGGCAGAAGATTTAGCTCAGGAAGTATTTTTGCGCATTTATCGTTCACGTGCGAATTATCAG
>JAJDEK010000337.1 GCA_029259875.1 Planctomycetaceae bacterium | reverse complement strand
TGCTGGTTCGTCAGCGAATTCATTGGGTATTTCATCTTGAGGACTCGATTCTGCCAATGCCAGTTCTACAGGAATCGGATTCTCTTCACTTGGTTCCAAGTAATCTTTAGTCGAACTTAACCAACGCAACGTTGTTTTCTTTACAACTGGCTCCTCAGACAAAGCAGTAGGAACATCACGAAGCGGTTGCTCTATGGCAACGGAAATGAGTGGGACTTCATCCGAAAAACCGAGACTCTTTAAATACAGAATCCCCTGGATAAATAGCACACTCAATAGCACGCACACAGAAACGGCGAAAATTATCCGTTCAAAATTTTTTCTCATACCTGCTTCCCTGCAGTAACAAGGTTTCGACTTCCAGCTTCGAATTGCTGTTTATTCTTTGAAAATCAGAATCGTTAAGGTATCGAAATTGCCACTTTAGAACAAGACGTTTCTCTTTAACACACACGGAGATACAAAATCCAGCCGAGCAATGAATACTTGTATTTGAGTGATTCAAAAGAATCTTATCAGCGAATGCCCCCTTATGTAGCGTAAACACACCTTGATTTCGTACAATAACCAACTCTTCATAATTCACAGGGATCGAGATCCTGAACGCCAAATGGCAATGACTTTTTGTGAGATCAGAGCAAGAAAAAATGAATACTGTTCTACCCAAGTTTTACCGAGTTCGCCAAAACTTCCAATCTTCACGGATTGAGAATGTCTCTGAGGCAGTCGACACAGAGCTATCCAAGATAAGTTTAGGGGAAGTAGTCAAACCAGGAGAGACTGTTGCCATCACAGTGGGTAGCCGTGGTATCGCAAATATTGCTTTGATTATCAAAACCACGGTCGAGCACCTGAAATCTCTGGACGCGGTGCCTTTTATTGTGCCTGCCATGGGAAGTCATGGTGGGGGAACTGCCGAGGGACAGGCGGGAGTATTGGCAGGATACGGTATTACTGAAGACCAGATGGGTGCGGAAATTCGCTCATCAATGGAGACCGTGGTTGTCGACACGACATCCCACGGCATCCCCGTGCATTTTGATAAACATGCTTATGAAGCGGATCATGTTTTAATTTGTGGTCGCGTGAAACCACACACGCGTTTTGTCGGCGATATCGAATCCGGCCTGCATAAGATGATGCTCATTGGTTTGGGAAAACATGAGGGCGCCAAAATCTATCACCGGGCTATTGAAGATATTAGTTTTGAGGAAATCATCAAAGCAGTTGGAAAGTCGATTCTGAAAAAATGTTCTATTGTCGGTGGCTTGGCCATCGTAGAAAACTCCTATGACGAAACCGGCTTGATCGAAGCCATTCCTCCGGAACAGTTTTATGAACGAGAAAAAGCGTTGTTGACCATCGCAAAAGAATGGCTGCCGCGGCTTCCCTTCCCAAAAATAGATCTTCTGATCGTGGATCGGATTGGAAAAAATATCAGCGGGTCTGGCATGGACGCGTGTGTCGTCGGTCGAAAGTATAATGATCATGCAGCGACCGAGCACGACAACGTTACTGTGAAACGCATTATGGTGCGTAGCCTGACTGCCGAAACACACGGCAATGCCTTAGGAATCGGTTTAGCCGAATTCACCAACCAACGTACCGTGGAAAGCGTTGACTGGAAAATCACTAAGATAAACGCGAATACTGGTAGTCATCCTACCTCAGCCATGATCCCACTCGCCTATGAAACCGACCGGGAATCCATTGAAGCGGCTTTACAGACCATTGGACTCACACCACCTGAAACCAGTCGTATCGTGCAAATTTATGACACGCTCGAATTGAGTGAAGTCGTCGTCAGCGAAACGTTTCTGGAAGAAATCAACCAGCGAGACGATCTGGAAATCATTTACGGTCCTTTCGAATTACCATTCGATGCGCAACACAATTTGTCCTCCGTTTTTGATGAATCTCAACACTAAAATTTAACTTCAACAGAAAGAAATTCATGTCCACCACCGAAGGTCTCTCCTCTGCCGCCCTTGAAGAACTTGCCAAGTATGATACTCCCACCGTTTGTAATGTCATCGAACTCTGGAACATTCGACCCCGTAATACCGGCTATATGAACGATACGATCAAAGCCTGTTTTCCCAAGATGCCACCGATGGTCGGCTATGCCCTGACTTCTACTTTTCGCAGTATGGCCCCGCCTCGCAGTGGCGATGTTTACTCTGGTCTTGATGCACAAGTCGCTGCCTTCGAATCACTGCCGGGTGCTCCCGTGGTCGTGTATCAGGATATCGATGAGCCAACAGCCTCTGCGACCTTTGGTGAAGTGATGTGCTCCACCTATAAAGCGTATGGCGCGAAAGGCATTATCACTTCAGGAGCAGGCCGCGACTTGGATCAGGTCGAAGCACTCAACTTTCCCGCTTTCACCAACGGCACCAATTGTGCCCACGGCTACTGTCACACGTTACAGGTGAATGTACCGGTGACGGTGGGCGGCATTCCCATTTATCCCGGCGAGTTACTGCACGGCGACCTGAATGGTGTCACCACGATTCCAAACGAGATCGCTTCTGAAATCGCCGACGCTTGTAAAGATTTGATGAAGGCCGAAGACATCGTGCTCGATTATCTCAAAACAGGTAACCTGACTCCCGAAGGTCTGGGAGCAGCCCGCAAAGAACTCGGAGCCGAAATTGCGAAACTCGGAAAAAGGCTGCGTGGTGAATAAAACGATTCCCACAACAATTCAATAGTAAACTACAAAGAGGGCTTCCTATTAAGGGCCCTCTTTTTTTACAGCTTAATAACTCAGCCTGCCTCACCTGAAAATCAGTCGTGCCATCAAGAGCTTCATTACATTTCGTGCCTTTGGTGTTTTTCGTGGTAGGATTAATCCGAGTTGTTAGGGCAGGCGGTATTCAAATCAGTCATCAAATTCCTGTGCATCGTCTGCTTCGTGCATGTCGAGCTGTCCCATCTTTCGGTACAGGTTCGAACGATGCAGGCCCAGGCATTTAGCGGTTTCACTCATATTGCCGCCCACACGTTTAATCGTCCGGCGAATGTATTCCTGCTGGAAGCGGCGCGAGGCTTCTTTCAAGCTCAAATCAGATGACATATCCACCACAGAATCACGGGCCGGGCTGAGAATAAACGCCAGATCTTCTACCTCAACACGATCACTGGCACACAGAAATGCGACTCGTTCCATCAGGTTGCGAAGCTCTCGTACATTGCCAGGCCAGAGATGCGCCTGCAAGCGTTTTTTGGCCTCTGCAGAAAATTTGAGCACGCGGCGGTTGGCCTGTCCACAAAACTGAGCGAGAAAAAACTCTGCCAATAAAATTACATCTTCGGGCCGTTCACGTAAGGGAGGCAAATCGAGAGTGACGACACTTAAGCGATAATAAAGGTCTTCACGAAACTTTTTCTCGTGGACCGCATCGGCCAGCTTCGCATTCGTAGCCGCCACCACGCGCACGTTGATCGGAATCGTTTCCGAGCCTCCCACGCGAGTAATCACTTTCTGTTCAAGCACGCGCAAGAGCTTTGCTTGTCCCCCCAGACTCATATCGCCAATTTCATCGAGGAAGAGCGTGCCCCCTTCTGCGAGTTCAAACTTACCGGCACGTGTTTCATGTGCATCAGTAAAAGCTCCTTTTTCATGACCGAATAATTCGCTTTCGAGCAAGGTTTCCGTCAATGCTGCACAGTTGACAGCGACGAAGGGTGTATTGGCCCGTGGTCCCTGATAATGCAACGATTGACTAACGACTTCCTTTCCTGTTCCACTCTCACCCAGAATCAAAACCGGCAAGTCAGTGCTTGCTAAGCGTTCAATGGTCGATCGTAGCGCAGAGATCGCAGAACTTTTTCCGATCACCTGCACATTTTGCTTGGCCTGTTCGGTGAGCTGATCGCGACTACGGGAAAGCTGTTCGATTTCACGTGTGTTCTCAAGAGCTGTTGCAGCCTGTACCCCTAGTTCTTCAAGACTTTGTGCGTCAGCGTCATTAAAGTCTGATTTCCCTTTTTCCTTATTCATGACTTCGAAAGCGCCGATCATTTCACCGACGTTATTTTTTAGGGGAACGCACAACAGATTATGCGTTCGAAAGCCACTCGACTTATCGACACTGGGGTCAAACCGCGTATCGTTGTAGGCATCATCAACGCGAATGGTTTTGCCACTGCGAATCACATCTCCGACGATTCCCACATCATCTGGTAAACGAAGCGTATTTCCTTCCACTCCCAATGCAGGGCAAGCCACAACCTGCTTGTGTTCCTGATCCCAGATGAAAATACTCGACCTCTCACACTCCAGGAGCCGTGTTGCTTCTTTCGCAATCAGTTCCAACAACGGTTGAGTTTCACGGGCCGTGGAAAAGCTGGACGCAATATGCAATGTGGTTTCTAATCGATTAATACGTCTCAGGTTTTTTTCCCGCTTTTCGACGATCGACAGGGCATAACCTAAAACCCGTGCCACGACGATCACATCACTGAGCGAAGCAGCCGTTAAGTCGCGACCACCAACTAAGAGAATGGTCCCCGGGCACATATCCCCGAGGGGCGCTGCCAGAAATGACCAGTCGTCGCGTTTCTCATCAGCACACAAGCCGCCTGCTTCGCGATCTAATGCTTCATTACACAGAGCAGCCGGAAATCCTCCCGCGGCATTGCGGCCAAACTCAAACAGAGTTTCCCATTCTGGAGTTCGTTCGATCAGGGTGCACCACTGACAGGACAATTCTGTCGCCAATTGAGGCAGAAATTGTCGGATGTAGTGACTTCCCTCCTCCTGCTGAGCCGCTTCTTCCAGCAACCGATCACACATTTGGATCAAGGATGCTTCCGAATCGAAGCGAGTAAACAACGGTAGTCTCTTCCAGTCCAACCAATCCACTGTTTCTGCTTTACTCACCTGGCACTCCCTTTTTTGTGAATCATAAAGAGGCATATAGTCACAGCACACATCAGATTTCTGTCATCTATTCGCTTCTCTGTATCGTCCAAATGATAACAGGCAATGTGTAGTGCGTCATCCAAGTGTGGACTGTATTTGAGTATTTTGGCTCTCTTTTTGATGAGCAAGCCGTCCAAACTACGGTATCGATAAACTCTCTCACTTCGGGCAATTCGATAAGTGCTTTACACAACTTTAATTACTGATTCTGGATGGTGTTCATGCGAATAGATTTTATCAGTCTGGTGGCCCTTTCATTTAGAGAGAATTACAGTTCCCTTGCGTTTAAGAATCCTGCTTTACTGTCACTTCAGAGGGCGGGGTGTTAATGTATTGGGATAAAAATAGAGTCGCAAACGAGACTTCTCAGTTTGCCCCAATTCCACTTTTTCCCTTATTGAAATCCAGAGAACGACCATGTTTTGTCTCAATGTCATTCTTACAGTGAAAGAGGCCTCTGATGCTGAAGAAATTCAGGGGTTGCTAACAGAAGCCTGTCGATTATCTCGTACCGAGCCTGGTTGCCTGCGGTTTGATGTCTATTATTCTGAAGCAGAACCAGCCACCTTTGTACTTGTGGAACATTGGGAGAACGAACAGGCCTGGAAAAATCACCGCGAAGAAAAAGCATATTGCGAAATATATCAACCACAGGTCATGCCACGTGTCGAACGTGTGGCGCATAGAGTGAAGCTTCTGCTGGAATAACCTGCTGGGAAGATGAACGCCGAATCTGAATCAGCGCGGTTAATCATCAATTTCTAAATCACTTAAGACTACAAACGTAAACACAACAGAGGAAAAACGTCGATGTCATCCGATTCCCAACCTATTTTGAACCGTTATAGTTCTCGTATCACTCAGCCACGATCACAGGGGGCCTCTCAAGCCATGCTGTATGCCACCGGCATGAGCGAAGCAGATATGAATAAGGCGCAAGTGGGAATTTCCAGTGTCTGGTACGAAGGAAATTCCTGTAATATGCACCTCAATAAACTGGCCGCAAAAGTGAAGGAAGGAGTCGAAGCCGCAGATCTGGTGGGGCTACGATTCAACACGATTGGTGTGAGCGATGGCATTTCTATGGGCACCGATGGCATGTCCTATTCGCTACAATCTCGTGATGTGATTGCCGACAGTATTGAGACTGTGACGTGTGCACAATGGTACGATGCGAATATCTCACTACCCGGTTGTGACAAAAACATGCCCGGCTGCCTGATTGCCATGGGACGCTTCAACCGTCCGTCCATCATGGTCTATGGTGGAACGATCGCTCCCGGCTGTCTGAATAATGAAAAGCTGGATATTGTTTCCGCGTTCCAATCCTACGGTGAATATCTTGCTGGTACAATCACTGATGAAACCCGTAAAGAAATCGTGCAGAAAAGTTGTCCCGGTGCTGGTGCCTGCGGCGGAATGTATACGGCAAACACAATGTCATCTGCTATCGAAGCTCTGGGGATGTCACTCCCCTATAGCTCTTCGATTCCCGCCGAACATCCCGAGAAATTAGAGGAATGTATTCGTGCCGGGGCTGCCATTAGAAAACTGTTGGAACTCGATTTAAAACCCCGCGATATTATGACCCGCGAAGCATTTGAAAATGCAATGGTGCTTATCGTCGCCTTAGGCGGTTCTACAAACGCTGTGCTACATATGTTGGCGATTGCCCGCTCTGTAGATGTAGAATTGTCAATTGACGATTTCCAGGCAGTCAGTGATCGTACTCCCTTACTGGCCGACTTCAAGCCCAGCGGTAAGTACGTCATGGCAGACCTGCAGGAAATCGGCGGTACTCCTGCTGTGCTGAAATACCTTTTAGAAAAGGGCATGATCAACGGCGACTGCATGACCGTCACTGGTAAAACATTGGCCGAAAATCTGGCAGAACTGCCTGGACTGAAAGAGGGACAGGATATTATCCATACGTTAGAAAACCCCATCAAACCATCGGGCCATTTGCAAATCTTGAAAGGAAACCTCACCCCCACGGGTGCGGTTGCCAAGATCACTGGTAAAGAGGGGCTGGTCTTCGAAGGGACTGCGAATGTCTTCGATTCTGAAGAAGACATGCTGAAAGCGTTGGAAGAAAACAAAATTCAAAAAGGCGATGTGATTGTCATTCGCTACGAAGGCCCCAAAGGGGGGCCGGGTATGCCTGAGATGTTAACGCCTACCTCCGCCATCATGGGCGCCGGTTTGGGTAAGGATGTCGCTCTATTGACCGATGGTCGTTTTTCAGGTGGTTCGCATGGTTTTATTGTCGGACACATCACACCTGAAGCACAGGACGGCGGCCCGATTGCTCTCGTCAAAACAGGGGATAAGATCGTCATCGATGCCGAGAAAAATTTGC
>JAJDEK010000336.1 GCA_029259875.1 Planctomycetaceae bacterium | reverse complement strand
TCTTCTGAGTTGTTTCGAGTTTGGATATTTATGTTCTTAGATCAAAAATGACTTTAACCGATGGTTATTAGGAATGATCTCGGTATGCTAAGTGAGGTTATTTCTGAATTGAATGCAGGCATTCAATTTTTTTCGAATTGAAGTATCATGACAAAAGTACTGGTAACCGGATTTGATGCCTTTGGAACAACGCCTGTGAATCCTGCGGGAAGCGTTGCCAGAAAATTGGATGGTGTGATGATCAATGGGACAACGATAGTTTCCAGAATCGCTCCAGCGGCTTTTTTTAAGTCGATTGAATATGTTAAAGAAGCGATTGCGGATATTCAGCCGGACGTGGTCATTATGTTGGGAGAATACGGCGGTCGATCCATGATCACGGTGGAACGCATTGCGAATAACTTTAATGACGCCACACGATACCAGCTTGTTGATAATGAAGGTTGCGCGCTTCAAGATCAGCCGACTGATCCCAAAGGCCCCGTTGGATATTATACGACGCTACCAATTCGCGCGATGGTGAAAGCAATGCGCGCAGCAGGAGTTCCCGCTGATATTTCTGACACGCCGGGGACCTTTGTCTGTAATCATTTGATGTATGGCATCCTGCACCACATTGCGACCACAAAGCTTCCTATCCGCGCCGGTTGGATTCATCTACCACATCTTCCCAGTGTAGCCGCCTTGGAATGTCATTTGGGTGCTCCCAGTATGTCTGCAGAGACAGCGGTTGCCGGTCTGACAGCCGGCATTGAGGCAATTCTGCAAAATGCAGAAGACATTCACGATCCCGTTCGATCTCTTTGGCAAATCTAATTTGCCAGATTAGTCGGATTCCTCAATCACCAACAAACAAAAACTGAACTGCGTCGGCGATTACATATTTTCCGTCTGTGCCCTCGTTAGAAATTTTGACCCAGCCCGATTTCCCTGCTTTGAATCGAAAGACTCCCAACGTTCGAAAAAGTTTTTCATGTTCGGGGACTTTCTGCTGGTTGATGCGCATGGTTTTTTCCCCTTCTGCATGATGGATGGTGATGGGAGTGTTGGTTGACCTTCGGATATTGTAACAATGCGAGAGCCGTACTTCGTATCGCCCTGATTTGGGAAGCAGGGGTGTATAAACCACGGCTTTCTTCCCTTTGTCTTTTTTTTGATCGTGTAGATATCCGAGTCCTACATAAGGGGGTGTATGGGTCGAATACTGCCACGTTCCGATTAATTGTGCCTCTCTTTCATCGACAACGATTCCGTTCAAGCTTGAAGGATCAGAAACGATGAAAGGTACTAGCTCTGGTTTATCGACTTCACCAGGCGCATGCGCGTTGGCAACAGCATCAGGGTGCGGTTTGCGTTTGGATGTATGGTCCTTTGCGGGCACTCGTTCCTGTATGAAAAGCATCAAAGCCAGTAAGATCATTAAAGCTTGAATTCGTTTCATGATATAATTTGTCCTGAACTTAAAAAAGGAACTTCTATTGTTTTGAAATTGATCTATTTCAGAACAAAACCAAGGTGTCTTGAATTCAATCATTCTCGCTCCTATTCTGTGCTTTTGCACCTGCCAAGTTAGATCATCTCCGTCTTTTTTACGATAATTTATGCGTGTTCCCTTTACCCTAAATCAATTCTAACTGGTAGCTAAAGAACGGGATTAAAAAATCCAGCTCATTTTGAAAGAATTTTATCATGGCAGAAGATTTGAAATCTCAGTCACAGAATGATTTGGGAGGGGGATATGATCGCCCTTATGGTCGGGTAAGGCAAAGTCGGTCTACGGCCGTTGCCCGACATGGCATGGTAGCAACCAGCCAGCCATTGGCCGCTCAGGTAGGGTTGGATGTTCTTAAATCTGGTGGAAACGCCGTTGATGCCGCCATTGCTGTGAATGCGATGTTGGGGGTGGTCGAGCCGATGAGTTGTGGGATTGGCGGCGATCTCTTTGCCATTTATTGGGATGCACAGTCACAACAAATGTTTGGGCTGAATGCGAGCGGACGGAGTCCCTACAATTTGACTCGAGAAGAGTTTTCGAAACGGCAATTAAAGTCGATTCCGAATCACGGGTTATTAAGCTGGTCCGTACCCGGTTGTGTCAGTGGTTGGGAGATATTAAACAAACGGTTTGGCACGCAGTCTCTGGCGGAATTATTGAAACCGTCTATCGAGACGGCAGAAGAAGGATTTCCGGTTACCGAAATCATTGCCGGTTACTGGAGAAACTCAGTTAAAAAACTCTCTGCCTGGCCAGATTCGGCGGAGACGTTTTTGATTGATGGCCGCGCGCCACGTGAAGGAGAATTATTTCACAATCCGCGTCTTGCGCACACTTACCAGTCGATCGCTGATAAAGGGAAGCAGGAATTTTATCAAGGATCGATTGCCGAACGCATTGTCAATTTCAGTCAAAATCATGGAGGTTTCTTTTCTCGACAAGACTTAACAGATCACCACGATGAATGGATTGATCCTGTCTCTACCAACTATCGAGGCTATGAGGTCTGGGAATTGCCTCCCAGTGGACAGGGCATTGCGGCTTTGGAAATGTTGAATTTGTTAGAGGAGTACGAACTTGCATCAATGGGGCCGGGAAGTGCCGAATATTTGCATTTATTTGTCGAGGCAAAAAAACTGGCTTATGCAGACCGTGCACAGTTTTATGCGGATCCGAATTTTGAAAAGCTACCAGTTGATGAACTGATATCGAAAGAATATGCCGATCGACAGCGGCAGCGCATTGACCCAGATCAAGCGGCGGCCAATGTTCCTGCAGGAGACCCAAAGCTAAAAAATGGAGATACCGTTTATTTATCCGTTGTTGATAAAGATCGAAACTGTTGTTCATTGATCCAAAGTAACTATTTCGGGTTTGGGTCCCAGGTGACACCTGGAGATTTGGGGTTTGTGATGCAAAACCGAGGTGCCTTATTTGCACTCGATGATGATCATTTAAACCGTCTGGAACCGCGTAAGCGACCTTTCCATACGATCATTCCAGCGATGGTCACACAAGGTGGTCGACCCTGGTTTTGTTTTGGTGTGATGGGCGGTGATATGCAGCCGCAAGGTCATGTGCAAATATTAGTCAACGTGATCGATTTCAAAATGAATGTGCAGGCAGCCGGTGACACAGCCCGCGTGCGACATTTCGGAGATGCGACTCCCACAGGTGACCCTCCACAAGGTGTAGGGACAGTCGCGGTTGAGTCAGGAATCTCAGATCAGACGATCAAAGAGTTGCAGGACAAAGGACATCAGGTAATGCGATCTAAAGGTGAATTCGGTGGCTATCAAGGCATCTTGATCGATTGGGAAGAAGGGGGCTTGAAAGGTGCCACTGAATGCCGTAAAGATGGGATTGCCGTTGGCTATTAATCTCGAATTCGGTTCATTGATAATCAAAGATTGTTTCCACTATGAAAAATGAGCCAGAGTCCCAACCGATTCAAGACATATTAGAATCGCAACGCGTTCGTGATTTAAAGTGGGCCATAATGAGCCCTTCATTAATCACAGCTTCTGGTGCAGAAATCAATGACACCCAGTTCTCAAATGAAAAACCCATTGATGAACAAGATTTGGCAACCTTTCTAGCTCAATACTCAAGCTTTCGAGTGGGCACCTATTTTGAAGGGCTGGTTTTATATTGGTTAAAGGAAATTTGCAAACGGAGAATCATTCATCAGCAACAGCAAATATTTGAAGAAAATAGAACTGTCGGCGAGATTGATTTTCTTTTCGAGGACGAAGCAGGCATTGTGAATCATTGGGAAACGGCTGTCAAATTCTACTTACACTTCCCTGATAACAATATAACCGGCAGTCACTTCATCGGCCCCAATGCTATGGATACGTTTGAAAAGAAAATCAAACGTTTATTGGAACATCAACTACCATTCAGTCAAAAATACTTTCCAGAAGTTACTAAACGTGAAGCATTCGTGAAAGGTTATATCTTTTATCATCCACATGTAACGCATCCGGTTCAGCTGCCTGA
>JAJDEK010000335.1 GCA_029259875.1 Planctomycetaceae bacterium | reverse complement strand
CAAAGTGGGAAGCCTGCCGGTGATGTCTAGTGTTGCACGTCGCAGGAAGGTGGCATCATCACATTCTCCAGACGGTGGTAGCCCTAAGACTTTCAGTTTTGCAAAAACATGCTCATCCACAAAGTTACTTGGTTTTGGCAGATTTGGTGTGGGTTTACCTAGCGGAATGGTTGCCATAAATACGGCGACATGTTCCTGAAAACGAATCATCACTGATGTGGTTCCCGTGAATTCTTTGACTTGCACAACGCCATGCTCATCGACTTCTGCCATCATGGGTTGATTGGGCTTAAATTCTGCTTTGCGGGTAATATCGCGCGATGTCCCATCCGAGAAGTATGCCATCACAATAAGTTGTTGTGTCGATTGCTTGAGGAGGACTCGGTCTTTTGGAAAAATTTCGATTCGTTCTACAATCGGATCTTTCTCGGGATCGTATTGCATCCCTTCTTGAATCCAGCGTTTAATCAGATTGTATTCTGCTCCATTTTTTTCAAACCGTTTTCCACCATTATGAGGAATACCTCCAGTGGCTTTGCGGAGCAGTAAACTCGTGTCAGGTGCTGCCGGAGAAACACGCCGTCCTTGGGATTCTTTCGTGATAAATTCAAAATCATTTCGAGGTTCATATCCGAGCAACGACAGACGGAAGTTATTTTTTCCCGCTGGTGTGCCATGGCATGCACCACTGTTGCAGCCAGCACGAGTCAATTGAGGGACCACATCATTGTAAAAACTGACGGGCCGCTGTTTTTCAAACGAAGAGACTCGGACAGGGAAGACAAGGGGAGTCATTGATTTCAGCTGGGCAGTGATGGTTGCCGTGCCATTCGCAAGCGGAGTCACGTAGCCTGTTTTTCTGATCTGAACAACTCCCTGAGGCTCAACATGGTAGTGCACTTCCCGAGTCACATCTCGAATCAGTCCTGATTTTCCTTTGAGCGTGACCAATAATTGTTGCTGCGCATCCGGGTCGTTTAAGACAATTGTTTTTGCCTGATCAGGGAGAAACCCCACAAGCTGATCAGCATTTGCCAGGACAGGATTCAGAAAAAATAAGGCTCCCAGGGAGGAGACAAACAATTGGAGTGAGATTTTTGAATTCATAGATTTTCACATATTTGGCAGGACAAACAGGATCACTAATTCAGGATTGGGTAATGTACATATGGGTTCTTTTGGTAGGTTTAGAGGTAATCACCTAAAAAGTATGGATTAGCTGTTAAGCTGCGGGAATGTTAAAAAATAGAGTGTTTTATTACAAATTTCACAAATTAATCTCACAAGGTTGTTAAATTAAATTGAACTTGTGTTTCTATTCTAATCGATGGAGAATACATTACAATACGTTGATGTATACTTGTATGAAAGCCTAACGAGTTTTTTTGTCGATTGGGATGCTTAGAATGAGTGTAAATTCCGGGAATGGCTACTGTGCGGGGCCTATGAAACGTCGAACGTTCCTCGAAGTTGGTGGATCAAGCCTTTTAGGTTTGGGAATGAATGATTTTCTTCACCAACAGGCAATCGCAAAAGCGGCTGGAGTTTCCCTTGATGATACATCAGTAATATTTGTATGGCTTCCCGGTGGTCCGCCGCATATGGAAACCTACGACATGAAGCCGGGGGCGCCGGCTGAATATCGGGGCGAGTTAGGTCCCATTCACACGAATGTGTCTGGTCTCGATGTTAGCGAGATGCTACCACAGCATGCCAAGGTAGCTGATAAATTCAATTTGATTCGCTCAATTCATCATGAGTTTGCCGATCATGGCGGTGGTCATAAGCGGTTAATGACGGGTCGGGTTCCGGCGACACCTGTCGGAACAGTCAATGATGCGCCTGCAGTCAGTACCATTGTGAAAAAGATGTTGCAAAAAGATGGCAATGAAATGCCAGTTTGTGTAAGTGAAGTCGACTCCTCTCGCGCTTCAATTGATACTTTTGCTATGGGGCCCGCCTATCTTGGTCAATCGTCGACTCCCTTTATGGTAGCCGGAGATCCCAGTGCTCCCGATTTCAAAGTTCAAAATATTGGTGTCAAATCATCTATGGAAGCACGGTTGGATGATCGGATTGCCATGTTAAATGGTATCGATAAATTCCGACGCGACGTCGACAAAAGTGGTTCTATGAAAGCCATGGATAGCTTTAATCGTCAGGCTGTCGATATGTTGACGAGTGAAAAAGTACGTAGTGCATTTGATCTCTCCAAAGAACCAAAAGAAGTCCGCGATCGTTATGGTTGGAATGCCTATGGCCAACGGGCTATTTTGGGCCGACGGCTTGTGGAATCGGGTGTGAGGTTTGTCACAATGGTTTGGGAGCATCCCTACCCCGGAAAACCAACACCAAAAACAGCCGCTTACAACTGGGATTCACACGCTGTTAATGCTCATCTTTTCAAAGACTGCGATTGGCGATTGCCTCCCTATGATCAAGCTGTTTCGGCATTGATTGAAGATTTATATCAACGTGGGCTGGACCGCAAGGTATTGCTTGTCGTCACAGGTGAGTTTGGACGGACTCCCAAAATCACAGTACAACGCGGAACACAAACAGGAGTGATGCAACCTGGTCGAGACCACTGGCCTAAAGCAATGTCTGTACTCGTTTCTGGTGGTGGAATGCGAACCGGTCAAGTCATCGGAGCAAC
>JAJDEK010000334.1 GCA_029259875.1 Planctomycetaceae bacterium | reverse complement strand
GGAACCGGTTCTGTTGCGATCATTTATACATCTTTGGGTGGGTTGCGGGCCGTAGTTATTACCGATTTAATCCAGACGATTCTGTTGTTTGGAGGTGCTTGGCTGGTTATTGCAACAATATCTTACCACTTGGGTGGCGTTAGCTGGTTTCCAACAAAGTGGGACACGAACTGGGATACTCAGCCTTTTTTTAGCTTTGATCCATCAACTCGTATCACTTACGTTGGTACGTTTATGTCTGTTTTAATCTGGTACGTCGCCACCTCATGTGGAGACCAGGTTTCTATACAACGATTTATGTCAACGAAAGATGCAAAGACAGCTCGTAAGTCACTAGCCATACAATTGATCGTATCTGTAGTAGTATCAATCACACTTGCGCTAGTTGGCTTTGCGTTATTAGGATATTTCAAAGAATTTCCTAATGAAATTCCAGCAGGTATCGACCTCAAAAAAGACGCTGATAAATTCTTCCCACATTTTATAGCATATCATCTTCCGGTAGGAATTTCGGGCTGTGTCGTGTCTGCTATGTTTGCAGCCGCCATGTCAAGTATCGATTCCGGAGTGAACTCAATCACGGCTGTTGTCATGACAGACTTTCTCGACCGTTTTGGGCAGAGACCTAAAACAGAAAAAGGGCATGTTCTTACTGCGAGATTACTTGCACTAGGCATAGGAGCCTTCGTAGTACTGGCTAGCTCAGTAATGGGAGAAATACCTGGAAATATTACCGCAGTCACAAATAAAACAGCAAATTTATTAACAACCCCTATTTTTTGTTTGTTCTTTTTTGCCCTATTCATTCCCTTTGCCAGACCAGCGGGCGTTCTGGTAGGTACCGTACTTGGAACGACCACTGCTGTTTTAATCGCTTTTTCTGGACCAATTTTTGTTCCCAATTTTAGTTCGAATGACTTAGACCCCATTAGTTTTCAGTGGATCCCAACAGCAGCTGTCACAGTGAATATTGTAAGTGGTTGTCTAGTAAGTTATCTCATTGCCAGCACTGAAAATAATACAACTCAAACATAAAAAATGTTTACTTTTTTGAATGCCTTACCAATCGATTGAACGATTGTAGCTTTGATGCATTTTGAAAAGATTTATCTGCAGGAATCATAGGATGGCTGGAAACATTTATTTCTTCCCCTTTTGATGAAGACTGCTGTTTCATTTCTTGAGCTACGAATTGATCTCCTCCCTGTTTGGGTCCTAAAGGAGGCAATCCTCGAATAGCGCGTAATTCATCCACTTTAATAATCTGAGCACGTATATCAGTTGCCAGGCGCTTTTCAAGAATATCAGGATCATCAATGTGAGTGGCTTCAATCTCAATTGTCAAATTCTGTCCAAACTGAGGAGCCAAATGCTCCGTATCATCTTCCGCTAATAAGTCCAAAATTGGCTGGACAGTAAGGGAAATGAATTGCTTTAGACTAGCATAAAAAGCAGCATAACTTCCGCCATCTGAAATCCCAGCGGCAATTCCGGGAACACCATGCAAAGCAAGGATTGCATCTCTCAATTGGACAAATGACTCATTGTAATCCATGTCTCTGGGTGTTGTAGTTAATGAAACAACTTGTTCTCCTGTTGTAAATATTGCCTTGCCTGTATTTTCAGTACCACCATATTTTTGTTCAAACATGGCAGCTGCTGCTTCGAGTTCTTCTCGAGTCGGATTCATCTCTTTACCACATGTAACAACAATTGAAGGGTCGGCTCCATTATTCATCTGAGCCCAACGAGCTGCATCAATCTGATTTGCTGAGTCAATCCATTTTGCACCAGCACTCACGGGAGATTGACCATCATCCTTGTAAACGGGATGTGGCCAGCGCGTGATTTGTAACTGTGCAAGTGGAATAATTTTTCCGGCTACTTGCTGAAAAGTTCCCGTCGCTGTAAAAGTGCCACCATATGATTCATGATAGTAGCGCAACGAAGCTTGCTGAATTTTATAACCTCCATCAGGTAAATCATCAGTTGGAGGAACTGGGGAAGCAATCGACGTAGGAATCACATACCGCTGAACGGTTTTGCCAAATTTGTTAGGTACATTCCACACGATACTTGTACCAGTAAGTTGCAACTGCAAAACACGCTCATAACGGAAGGATGCGCCTGATTGAGTTGGGTTTGGATGCTTCAAAATCTTACATAAACTGTGATCATTTGGAAGTGGAATTGAATCAGCATATTCTCCTGCATATAAACTCTTTACTTGAGAGTACCCAAATTCCTCTGACATCCGTTGCTTCATTCTTTTTTGTTTTGACATATTTATAGAATCATCATAAACAAAAACAGATGCTTGCATTGCCTGGAGACAAATCGCTTTGACTGCAACGAAAGTCCAACCTGTGAATTGCCCCGATTCCTGACGGTGGTCACTGCTCCATGATCCGGGTTGCCCTGACCCGAGAGCCGTTCGAAGCGCTACAGCAAAACGATTGGTTTTAAAACGCGTGGCAAGCTGCCGAAAGGGGTTCCACATAGTCGATCATTCCTATTTAATCGAAATATTTTGATTGAACTTTAGTCTGATGTAACCTTATTAAACAACTATCAGTCGACGCCGTCGTTGATCTCTCAACGCACATAGGCAGTATACGACTACATCAGCACGATCCGGTGATCGCCCTAATATCTCACGCAAGGTTTTTCCCATATAATTTTCATCAGACCCACGGCGATCCTTGGGAGTAATATAGTATTTTTCTCCGTCATGACCTGAATATATTTTTGTTGGAGCGATTAGTTCTGCTCGTAAGATTTGGTTATCCGGTAAACTAAAAGGAATCATGCGAAAGTCACCCGCCGGGTCAAGACGTCTTCCAGCTTCACCATATAGTTCTGCCCGTTTATTCGCATATTTTTGTGAATCCAGGACACTTGCTGCATTTCCATGAACTTCGATCACATGCACATTAAGCCGCTTTAAAGGGTCGCCTACTGCATTGCCATATCCACCTCCCCAATCGATGGCAATTGGAACATGTCCCTGCTTCAAATCGATCCCGTAGGCAAGTGCTGTTTCTATAACCCACCACATGGTTTGCTGGGTATCAGAAAACTGACATTCATGGATTGCACGAATTCCGTTACGCCCCCCTACAGCTAAGACTGAAGTATCTCCATACCTAGAAGCTGCTACATCAAGGCCAAAACCTTCAACAGGTAAGATACGATCTAACAATTTCAACGCAAACTGGTGTTTACTCTCATTAGCTCGTATCCATAGTTGATTCCAACGATTCCATAACTTGGTCGGTTCGACCAACCAGCCTGGTAAAATAATCTGCTTATTGGGATCCTGATCAGGAAATTTACCTAGTGCATAAACATTTCGAATCAGAGGATCGGAATCGTTTAGTAAAGCCATAAATTCATCATAGCAAGTTTGCCCAGGAATAATTTGTTGGCATAGTTCGAAATGTTCTTTGGTTATCGGAGCACCATGCGAATAAAACGTTCCAACAATATTTATACCACCTATGGGTGAAACCGGTTGCTCAAGGCACTTTTGTTTTACGTTAGTGCATTCCCAACCACTGACTGTTATGCAACGCGTTTTACCGTACTGATCAACAATCGTCTGCGTTTTGTCAGGATTTTCGATTGGAAATGAATCCCGAAACGTACCAGCTAGTGTGGATGGATTTGAGAGTGCCAAAAATTTTTTCGCCTGGGTATTTGCTAATTTGTATTTATCTTCAAGATTTGGTGCTGTCGCTTCATCAAACCAAAAAAGAACATGTGGAGAATGGGACCCACGAAATCCTTCTATGTGCTTTGGGTTCGCTAGAGAAATAGAATGTTGCTTGTTATCATAAACACCAGAAACCAGAAGATTTCCTGGAGGCTTAAATAACATTTGACGCCACCACTTATCGACTTCACCGAAGGCAATCTTCTGTGCCATTTTCATGGAATCACGGGTAATAATTATTTTGGCATCACTCCAAATATGAAAATAAATACAGCAAGCAATCCCAGCTGCCGCACCTTTTCCACAACCTGTGTTTCCCTTTACAAATACCCGGCGAATTGTTGGATCGAATAGCGACTCAAGAATGTCCCACTGCCAATCGTCTAATTGAACTTTCGGCCACTGAAGTTTGATATAAGGACGAATGTTTCCATTGCGTGCCTGATTAATTACCATGTTCAGGTCCACCAGCATTTTTTGCTGAGTTCGAAACATCCGTTCCCATTGAACATTGATTAATGAGGCTCTTGTAGATGGGTTCAAACTCATCACCGTTTAGTTCTTTGACGATTCCAGAAGCATTCTTTTTCTGGAAAAATCCCCAGACTTGTTTCTAGTTCGAACTGTTGGCCTTTCAATCACCTTGATTTTCGAAACTCAGCTCAAGAAAACAGCGTATTATCTTTGTAACTGGCGTCTATCGGTCAAGATAAACAATTGTTGCATATTTCATTTTGATTGTGTTCAAAGAATACTCCAGTTTCAAATCGAAAATGGATTAAACACGCCAAGGTAAATCGTGGAATATCATCAATATTTTGTCGACAGTAGAGCCTTCCTGATGATCAATGTTCTCTTGATTTTTCTATTCGAATCTTGTCAGAATGAAAGAATGAAGTAGTAAGTTTATTAAATTGTTATACTACAACACTAATACATCTTTATTCAGTTTCAGCTTCCGGGACTATTACAGTTCTCAGTTTTGTCGAATCAAATATATTCGGTATACGATATTGGAGATATATTATGAAATTTGCTTTCGCAGTTATCATGTTTGCTTCTGTTTTGATGTCCACACGAACTTCTAGTGCAAATGTGAAAATTACTCCAGACGTTGTCTACGGTCATAAATTTGGGATGGCTCTCACTTTTGATGTTTATCAACCACAAAAGGAGTCCAACGGAGCTGGTATCCTTTTTATGGTAAGCGGAGGCTGGTATTCACGATGGACAGATCCAAAAAACATGTTGGATTGGTTTAAACCGCTACTTGATGAAGGATTCACTGTTTTTTCTGTCAGGCATGGGAGTAGTCCCAAATTCGTAATTCCGGAAGCTGTTGAAGATGTTCGCCGGAGTGTGCGATTTATTCGGCTTCACGCAAAAGATTATGGAGTGCGCCCCAATCATTTAGGTGTCTGGGGCGGAAGTGCCGGTGGTCACTTATCGCTCGTTCTAGGAACAACTTCAGATGAAGGAAGTCCAAAAGAGAAAGACGAGGTTTTGCAAAATAGCGATCGCGTGGCTGCCGTTGTTGCGTACTATCCTCCGACAGACTTGAGGGAATTTGTTGACGAAAAGTCCTCTTATTATCACCGCTTTCCCGCTCTACAGTTTGACGCCGACCTCGCAGATGATTTTTCTCCGGTGCTTCATGTAACCCAAGATGATCCGCCAACATTATTAATTCATGGTGACCAGGACAAACTCGTTCCAATTAGTCACAGCGAAAAGATCATGAAAAAATTTCAAGAACAAAAAGTTAAAGCAGAGCTGCTGATTATCAAAGATGCGGCTCATGGATTTCAAGGAGAAGATAAAAACCGAGCCAGCCAAGCTGTAGTGAAATGGTTTAAACAACATTTATTGAAATAATGGAAGTGGTCTGCTGTTAAAAAACGGTACCAGTTGTTATGAAGAATACCAGTCCTCATAATGGGGGGCAAGGAGATACAGAATGACAACTAAGAAACGAAACCGACATACTCCCGAACAAATCGTTCGAAAACTGCGTGATGCAGATGCAATGCTCAATGCTGGACAGAATATGGCCGCCGTGCTTCAGGCTCTGGAAGTCAGTGAATCGACTTTCGAACGCTGGCAAAAACAGTATGGCGGCATGAAATCAGAAGAAGCAAAAAGACTAAAAGCTCTTGATGAGGAAAACAAACGCCTCAAGCAAATTGTCGCCGACCAGGCCCTCGATATCCAAATGCTGAAGTTTGTCAATGAGGGAAACTTCTAAGCCCTTCTCGGAAAAGAGTTGCCGTGAAACAACTGCAATCTGAATTTGAGATTTCTGAACGACGTGCGTGCTGCGTGGTTGATCAGCCTCGCAGCAGTCAGCGTTACGCGCCAAGCCCACGTTCCGACGAAGGGCCATTGGTCAAACAAATGTTGCAGTTGGCAAAACAACGCCCTCGATTCGGTTATCGTCGTATCGGCTGTTTACTTCGCCAGAAAGGCTGGCAGGTCAGTGATACACGGATATTCCGTCTATGGCGTCGAGAAGGGTTAAAAGTGCCTCAAAAGAAGCGAAAACGGAAACGTTTGGGGACCAGTGTGAATGGCTGTCTCTATCGTCGCGCTGAAAACAAGGATCATGTTTGGTGTTGGGATTTCATATTTGATCGTACCACAAACGGCAGTCCGTTGAAGTGCTTGTCAATCGTCGATGAGTACACTCGCGAGTGTCTGGCATTGAAGATGGACCGCAGCATTAAGAGTGAAGATGTGATTGATACATTGGCAGAACTATTTGCGATGCGAGGTGTGCCGAAGTGCATTCGGAGCGACAATGGACCTGAGTTTGTGTCGAAGGCAATTCGGCGTTGGTTGCAACAGTTGAAGATCGAAGCGTTGTATATCGAGCCAGGTTCCCCCTGGCAAAATGGTTACGCGGAAAGTTTTAATAGTCGTTTCCGGGATGAATTCCTGGCGATGGAAGAGTTCGAATGTTTATCGTCAGCCAGGAAACTGACGAATCAATTCAGGGATGATTACAATCAGAATCGACCACACAGTTCGTTGGGGTACGTGACCCCAGCAGAGTTTGCGAGTCGCTGTGCAGTTTCCAATCGGGCTGCGCCCTCACTACAACTGCACAGCGATACTTACTTAAACCAACCTTCATAAGGGCTGGTACAACTTTTTAAGGCAGGTCAGAAGAACCATACTATTTCTGATGATCCCTTAAAACTCCGCATTTTTCGGAGTTCTTGGGAATGGTATGCAATCACGGATATTAGTCATTGATGTAATTAACTGTATCAGACGTTCAAACCCTAACCCAAATCCTGAATGAGGGACGGTTCCATATTTGCGTAAGTCAGTATACCACCAATAATCATCCGGATTTAGTCCACCCTCTTTCATCCGATCAATCAGCACATCATAACGTTCTTCACGTTGGCTTCCGCCAATAATTTCGCCAACACCCGGAACTAGTACATCCATGGCACATACTGTCTTGTCATCGTCATTACATCTCATATAAAACGGCTTGATTGTTCTTGGATAATCATAAACAATGACTGGTTGTTTAAAATGTTCTTCAGTTAAAAATCGTTCGTGTTCTGATTGCATATCACTTCCCCACTCAATAGGAAAATCGAATTTCTTTCCACTGGATTTAACGATTTCAATTGCCTCCGTATAAGGGACGCGGACGAATTCATTGCCTGCAATGTTTCTCAATGTCTCAAGAGTCGTTTTGTCAATTCGCTCATTAAAGAATTCCATATCCTCTGAACAGTTTTCAAGAACATCCCCAATCACGGTTCTGACAAAGCTTTCTGCTAAAGCCATATTATCATTAAGATCATAGAACGGCATTTCAGGTTCAACCATCCAAAATTCAGCTAAATGTCGGGTTGTATTTGAATTTTCTGCTCGAAATGTGGGGCCGAACGTATAACATTCTCCAATCGATGTGGCAAATATTTCGGCCTCTAATTGACCACTAACAGTCAATGATGCAGGTTTTCCAAAGAAGTCCTGTGAAAAATCGAGCTTTGCTTGAACTTGTGCAAGGCGTTCCAAATTAAGTGTTGTGACCTGAAACATCTCTCCCGCTCCCTCACAATCACTGGTAGTAATGATGGGGGTCTGAATATAAAGAAATTCACGCGTCTGAAAAAAACGGTGAATTGCGGCAGCCGCCTCATTGCGAACACGCGTAATCGCTCCAAATGTGTTCGTTCGAGGACGTAAATGCGCAATATCTCTCAGAAACTCAAAACTATGCCGTTTTTTTTGTAGTGGATAAGTTTCGGAGTCTGCAGTACCGTACAACTGGAAAGATTCTGCGTGTAATTCAATCCGTTGCTTTTGCCCTGGTGATTCATTCACTTTTCCAGTCACAGTGATGCTAGCACCCGTTGTAACATCTTTGATTGTGGATTCATAATCGGGAACATTCTGGTCAATCACTATTTGTAAATTGGCCATGCAGCTACCATCGTTTAACTCAACAAATGAAAAACCACTCTTGGAATCACGGCGAGTGCGTACCCAACCACACACCTTAATCGTTTCTCCTGGCTGAGATACACTTAGCGCCGATTTTATTTTTGTACGAACCATACGAGAGTAACTTTCCAGTTTTGAACTCAGTGCATAAGACACTATGTGTTTGTGGTGTATTATCAGTAGATCAATCTCTGATAAAGAAATTTGTGCCTGAAAGAAAAAACGACTGATTTATGAAAAAGTTTTTCTTTTGTAATGTGCAACATTGATTCTGTAAACTGTAATCGTACAAACATACTAAAGGTCAGGAAATAACCGTGGTATGATACCGCAGTAATATAGAAACTAGAAATTCTGCAAATAACTTTCTTTTTAGATCTTTTAAACAAAACCGCTATGATATGCGTTCTAAATTGAGACAGTAGTCTAGAAGAATTACTAAATATCAAGCAGTCATTCTGCCCTTTTAAGCTACAGCTGGATGATATTTGCCAAACGGAATAAATTGTGAACCAGTCAATCAATCACTTCAACACAAAGTGGCCATGCGTCCATATTCCCTATAAGTAAATCTACGGAAAAATACTAATGGATAAAGCAGATATTTCTCCACTTCAGAAAATGTCTACAGAAAGTCTGTCAGATCTGAATGATGAGCTATCAGCTATGATTCGTGCAGGAATTCCATTGGATGAAGGTTTGCGGAGTGCAGCCAAACATTTGAGAAAAGATTCGCGCGATTTCGTTAAGCGCCTCGTTGTGAGAACCGAGCAAGGATCTACACTTGCAGAAGCAATCGACTTGGAATCGAAAGAATTACCTGTAGCCTACGCATCGCTGATTAAGTCAGGCCTACGGATGGAACGTCTCCCAGAAGCACTTACAGCTTACACATCTTTCTCTCGTTCTCGAATGGAATTACGTCAGGAAATCGGTAATGCGTTGTTATATCCTGCCTTCGTATTAATCATGGCTTTTTTGCTCTCAATTTTTGTGTGCTTTATAATATTTCCAGAATTGCTTGTTATTCACAAAATATTTCGACTCGAAACGACTCCTTTAATGCAATTTGTCTATAGATTGTTCGAATTCTATCAAATTTGGTATCTCATCATTCCCTTGATTTTTTTCTTTTTAGTCATTTGCTGGAAAGCCAGTCGTTCCATGTTTCTTATTCCTCGAGAACAGAATCACTCTTTTTTGCGGAAAAGCTTCTCGACAATTGCTTACGGTTGGGTACCCGGCTATCAAAATTTAACCCGGGAAATGAATTATTCTACTTTTGCCGAAATGACAAGCCTGCTTCTTTCCTATGATGTACCTCTAAATGAATCGCTTACACTAGCTGCTGAATCAACGGGCAGTACTAAGGTCATCGCCGACACCAAATCGCTTACCAATTTGCTGGAACAAGGAACGTCACTGGAAGAAGGAATTCAATCCTGCCATCATTTTCCGATTTTCATAAAAACGATGATGATGGAAAAAACTCATCAAAATCATTTACCCAATATTATGTCTGAAATTTCGCGGGTTTATCGAACCCGCGTTTTAAATCGCATTGATTGGATCAAGAAAATTATTCCTGTCGTATTGTTGATTGTTGTTGCAGGAGGAATAACCGCTTGCTACACAATCGTTGTATTTCTACCGTTTGTAGAAATTTTGAAAATGCTCGGGAGTCCCACTCTATAATGAATCGCTATTCCTATATTTGTATTCGCAATGATGGTCAGGAAATGAAAGGTTTCCTGCAAGCCGTGAGCGATGAATCCGCGCGTATTCAACTGATGGAGCAAGGGCTTAAGGTTGTTCGTGTGGATCAATGTTCAAGCGATGAACTTTCCACAATAGAAGAGATTTCCACTGTAGCTGAGCCTTTAGAAATTATTGATTTTCAAAGCAACCAGCTTTCCGATTATGGAAAAGCTGCTTGGAATACTGAGTCTGAATTTATTGACATCGTCTCCAAAAGTTCCGAATTTAAAGTCCATGGATTACCACTTTCAGCGAGCTTACGTACTCTAGCAGAAGAAACTCCTTCTAAAAAACTTGCACGCGAATTACTAAAAATTGCCGATGATTTGGAGCAAGGTAAAACGTCAGAAGACAGTTTTGACCGACACTTAAAAAATGTTCCCCAAAATCTGGAATCTCTCATTAGAGCTGGCGCACAAACCGGAAAACTGGAATCCATCATTGAAGACTACATTGAAAGTCAAAGGCTCCTGGCCCATGCACGACATAGAATTTTGACATCTCTCTTTTATACAAGCGTTTTGGTCTTTGGTTCTTTTTTACTTTTTTACTTTCTTATGGTAACTGTTGTTGGCAGTTTTAAATCCATCTTCTATGACTTTGGGACAGAACTCCCTAGTATCACTATTTTAGTGATCAGCTTATCTGAAATTTTCTCCCAATATGGGCTCCAAACAATAGCAATCCTGACCATTCTTGCTTTGGGACTCTGGTTTAGTTTTGATCTACTCAAGTTACAAGCGACACGCAGGAGGTTACTCAACTTGATACCAATATTTGGAAGCATCTTAAGCTATACTTCAATTGCTCAATTTTGTCGTATGCTCGCTACAATTATCGAAGCCAACATCAAACTACCTAAAGCAATAGAGTTAGCCGCTGATTCAACTAGAGATCCTAATTTAATTGCAGGCTGTGAAATATTAAAAAAACGAATAGCAGATGGATCTAGCCTCGCTCAAGCAACAACAGAGATTCCCAATTTCTCTAAAAGTTTTGTGCATCTGTTCCGCTGGCAAGATCAGCCCGAAATATTTATTGATTCGTTACGTGCCAGTAACAATATCTTTCAAGCAAAAGCAAATATGAAAACAGGATCCCTCGTATTCGCACTTCAGCCACTCGTTTTAGCAGGTGTCATGCTCAGCATAGGTGTGCTTCTCGTTGCGCTGATTATGCCCTTATTCCAATTATTGAACGATCTTTCGTAATTTTTGTGTCGGAAAGTTATCTGATCTGTGGAAACACTTGGACTCATTTTTTGTTTGGCATTTTTTGTCTATTTTCCTATTGCTGGAATTTCTTCCATTCTCCTCGCGCGCAGAATTAAAGATTTTGGGCATCAGGGTGTGAACCCATTGATAAAAGCCTTCTGGCTCTTCTTTACTTTAATTATGATTTTTGTCAATGTAATTCTTCTGGCTAGTTACTTTCTTCTAGTAATCACACATCATCATTCCATCATTGGTTCTCTGTTTCTGATTCTACCGATCATTATTTTTTTCCCAGTTCCAACTATTTTAGAAATAAACTCCTATCGGATCGTTTCTACTCTGAACAAAGGTGACGAATATGGCCTACCTGAATCTCTAAAAAATCTAACGCAGAAAATACAGGCTTTAGGGTGGATATCATTGGGAATACCTCTCATGTTATTTGTTCCCGTACTGATTTTTGCCCCTGTGATGATCGTTGCTTCTTTGTGGTTTTATGGTTCTTTGTTGCTACTCGCCATTTTCCTTTTGGCTTTCACCATAGTTAGTTCTCTTTTTAAAATCAGGTTAGTAAATAAAAGAGCAAACGAATCTGAACTACTTTGGTTACTTACAGTTTGCGTAGAAAATAATATTCCTCTCGCAACAGAACTAGACACTTATTCTCATACATTGTCTGGTAAATATCGGGACAAAATTCAACAACTAAGCAGTTTTCTCTATTCTGGCCTTTCACTTACAGAAGCACTATCAGCAACTACAGGATTGGTGCCACAGTCAACAATCGTAGCAGCGCGTATTGGGGAAAAGAGCAATAGTCTTGGAATCGCTCTACGCGACGCAGCAGTTCAGACTACTAAAAATTTAAAAACTTTATCTGACGGATCAAATATCGCGAATTTCATCCTTTATTTAACAGTGGTCGTTTCAATTCAATTCTTGATTTCCGGTTTTATCATGTATTGGATAATTCCGAAGTTCAAAAAAATCTTCTTGGACTTTGGAACTGAACTTCCGCCGTTAACATTGTCTTTAATGGATACAAGTGATTTTATTGTGACCTATTTTTACTTATTCTTACCGTTATTTTCCCTTCCATTTACTATGTTACTTCTAGTTTATATTGGAAAATATTATGGGTGGTATAATCTTCGGATCCCTTTTATCACAGAATGGTTCCCTCGGCTAAGTACACCTCACTGTCTTAGGCAAATAGCTCAATCAATCTCAGTCGATCGACCTCCCTTAATTGCACTGGAGACTATTTCAGAATTTCATCTCTGGCCTGATGTAAGAGCACGTACGCATTTGATTAACACTCAAATTAAACAGGGCGAAAATATTTGGGTATCTTTAAGACAAAGTAAAGTAATTACCAGCGCAGAAGCAGTCCTGTGCGCAACTGCTGAGCGAATGGGAAATCTACCTTATGTATTAAGGACTTTGGCAGACACCATAGAACAACGTAGAGCAAGAAAATTAAGATACCTCGTGGAAATAATCAAACCAGTATTAATTAGTTTGTTGGGTATTTTTGTAGGTTTATTTGTGCTTGCACTATTTATGCCTCTCATCAAGCTATTACGTGACCTTATTTAAGTTCCATAGAAAATGAAACACTATTATCTCATCAAATATCGATCAGACGCTTTTATTAAGAATCGAAAAGGTTTTACGGTTCTTGAGGCTTTTGTCTCAATGATTCTAGTAAGTGCCACT
>JAJDEK010000333.1 GCA_029259875.1 Planctomycetaceae bacterium | reverse complement strand
GCAAACGATGGCCTGGAAAGCTCCTACTGCGCCTTGGAAGTGGGGAAAATCGTCTGCTTCAAAAAAGAAACCTTCTGACACAAAATCAGAAGTAGCAGCCATTGAAGATTCATCTAAAAGTAATTCTAAAACACAGAGCATTAAATCAGAAATAGTCCAAGCGGCCCTATCTGATGCTAAGCCGAAAAAAGTGGCCACACATGATGCCGAACTCTTAGCCTACATCAACGAGGAATTAAAAGATGCTTCTCCTCAGGAGCGTAATCAATACTTGAGTAGCTTCAAAGGCGTTGACCCGGGTATGGTCAGAAACATTCTCCGCACACGGAGGATGGTCAGTAGTATGGAGCAACTAGCAGAACAAAAACCAACTAACACATCTCCTCTTATTACCTTACCCGGACTGGGTCACACACAACCCGGGGGTGAACCATCGCGAGTTGTACAAACCAGTGCTCAAGGGATGTCACCTCCTGGCCAATTGCCTAATGGTAGCCCTCAGATGTATGCTAGCTCTAATCCGGTAAGGCTAGGAAACCTGGAAGCAGTCGGTGGGAATAATGAACCAAACCTACCTGACATTGTCCCAACACAAGTGCAAGCTTATTCCAAATCACAAACGATCAGCCAGGGACTCAATAATATTCCCGTCGTAGGCACCTTGAAGACAAAGCTATCTTCTGCGTTCCAGCAAGGAACGTCTGCAATACAGAATGGTATTTCACGCACGAGTACCGCGATTATCGGACAGCAGGAAAATCCTACGCAGACAGTGGGAGCCTCAGACTCTCAGTTGCAGCCTTTAGATCAACAATCAGCCAGCTTGACTGTAACACCAGCCGTCAATTTGACGGAATTAGCAACTGGTTCCTCGCAAGATCAACTCGCACAACTCATCGCTATGGCAGAATCAGAAATTTCTCAATTACAAACAGGAACTACGCCTGAAGAGAAGCAAAATTTTATTGAACGACACGTTTATCTCAGAATGCTGTACCTGATGTCGGGACAACATGAACGCGCTCTGGAAGCCATTCCCGGCATTGATCCAGCCGACCAGGAATTCTGGCAGCAAACCTTCTGGGCTGTTGCCAATTATTTCGATCAAGAAGCAATTCCGGATCAGGCAGATCGTGCGACACAAACCGTAGCACAAATGAGACAGGCAACTGCCCGTTTGCAGGAGAAAGCCAATCTCAAGCTAAAGAACGTTGCTTTCTGTCATAAGATTAACAGCTTTGGAAGTTATGAACGCTTCGAGCGCGATGAATACACGCCCGGTCGTCCGGTGCTGGTCTATTCAGAGATCGATAACTTCACCAGTGAGTTAACTGCTGAGGGAACTTACCGCACGTTATTGAAATCGAAAATTCAAATTTTTAAAGCGGGTTCGAATGGAGATCTGATCGCAGAAATACCATTCGATACAACAGAAGACCTCTGTCGCAGTGTTCGCAAAGATTACTTTCACAGCTACAAATTCGAAATACCGCGCAATATCTCATTGGGGCCCCACGTTATGAAACTAACTGTGGAAGACGAAATCAGCAAAAAGGTCGCCACCTACACTCAAAACTTTACTGTTCGGTAAACTACGAATGTTTTCCACTCGTTCTCTTTTTGACGGTCATCTGAGACCAAACAATGTCTCAGGTAACTCGCTCCGCCATTTTCACTGCCAGAACTCAACGGCGGCTGCGTTTCGCTGGAATTTCTTGATCCGTCAGATGCAGAGCGAGTCTTTGCAGTTTGCCTCTGATCATGCAATTGATACCAAGCGAAGTCTGAAAATGGCTAAGGTAGAAGCAGTCTTGTTCGTTGCAGACAGCGCGCTCTCTACAAGAAAAATCTCTCAATTAGCAACACTTGCGAATGCCGCAGAAGCAAAAGAAATCATTGATAAACTCAATGCTGCTTTTGTTGCAACCAATTCGGCATTTCATATTAAACGGGTTGCAACCGGCTATCAAATGATGACTCAACCACAGTTCTCATTCTGGCTCAATAAACTCCATCAAAGGCAAGCAGCCCTCAAGCTCTCCTCGCCAGCAATGGAAACACTGGCCATTGTCGTTTATCGTCAACCGATCACCCGCGCCGACATTGAATCCATTCGTGGTGTCCAGAGCGCTGAAATGTTAAAACAACTCATGGACCGTGGTTTGGCCAGAATTGGTGGTAAAGATGATTCATTGGGACGTCCTTTTCTATATGAATCCACTCGGAAATTTTTAGAAATCTTTGGGCTAAAAAATCTGGACGACTTACCAATGGGGGAGACTCTTCGAATCAGGCCCAACCGAAAATCACAAAGCCCTGAGACACCTTCTGGCACAGTCGCAGAGATGGAACCGGACTCCAGCGCTGAGCTTCAACCAGAAACACATGAGCTGGAAAACGACGACGAAAATGAAGACCTGCATGCAGCGTGACTGAGTCACGCTGACGTCAACTTACTCATTTTCACTGCTCTTCTACTTTATCATGTTCAGAGTATAGTTTTTTGATGCGCACCTTGGGATCTCCCGTAATCAAACGAGAGCGTCTGGTCCGCCAAACGTAATTCCAGACCCAGTCTAACATAACTTTAAAACGGTTTCGAAATCCAATTAGAAACATCACGTGCAATAAATTCCAGGAAACCCAGCCTAGAAATCCTCCATAATGGATTTTACCAATCGCTGCGATGGCGTTGCCGCGGCCGATCATTGCCATAGAACCTTTATCGAAATAACTAAACTGCGGGCGCTCTTTGGGTGCATTGCCTTCGATTTCCGATTTGATAATCTGAGCTACAAAGCGACCTGTCTGGATTGCACCTTGCGCGAGTCCAGGGACTGGTTTTCCCGTCTTGGCATCGGTTGCATGGGCGGCATCACCTACAACAAATACCTCGGGATGTCCCGGAATCGAGAGATCTGGCCCCACGAGAATATGGCTTCCCCGGTCAATTTCTGCGTCTAAGGTCTTTGCCAGATCCTGACCTTGGACACCAGCGGCCCAAAAGACATTCTCAGCCTTAATCGTTTCATCCCCAATTACGACACCTTCTGTATTCACATCGTTCACATGCACGTTGAGCTGAATCTCGACCCCCATCTTTTCAAGAACTTCTTTTGCACGTTTGCTAAGATCCTCAGGCATCGGACCGACCAGCCTGGGGCCGCCATCTACCAGAATTACACGCGACGAATTCTTGTCAATATTACGAAACTCCTTGGGTAGCGTGTCTGAAGCGACTTCTTTAATTGCCCCTGCCAACTCAACTCCGGTGGGACCGCCTCCGACGATGACGAATGTCAATATTTTTCGACGTGCTTCTTCGTCTGCCTCCCATTCCGCTTCTTCAAACGCCAGAAAGAGTCGCCTGCGAATTTCCTGCGCGTCATCAATCGATTTTAAACCAGGAGCAAAAGATCGGAATTCATCGTGACCAAAGTAAGATTGCTGTGCACCAGTTGCGATCACCAAATAGTCATAGTCCAGTTCGCCTCCATCAAACTTGACTAGCTTTTTATCGAAATCAATGGCGGTGACTTCTCCTAATGCAACACGGGCATTTTTTTGCTTCCACAATATTTTTCGTATTGGAACCGCAATGTTCGTAGCATCTAGTTCACCCGTCGCTACCTGGTACAGAAGTGGCTGAAA
>JAJDEK010000332.1 GCA_029259875.1 Planctomycetaceae bacterium | reverse complement strand
AGCCGATCAATGACGTATCGTGGCATTCTTGTATTAACTTCACCCGCCAATTCAATGAAGCGTGTGGTGAGACCTTCTTTGCGGGCAAGCCAGCTCAGATAAAACGGGTCAATCGGGATACAGTGACCACCCAATCCGGGACCAGGATAAAAGGCCTGAAATCCGAACGGTTTCGTCTTCGCTGCATCAATAACTTCCCAGACGTCAATCCCCATACGGTCGAACAATGTTTTGAGTTCATTTACCATGGCGATGTTCACAGCACGATATGTATTTTCCAAAATTTTGCAAGCTTCGGCGACTTCTGGTGAAGAGACAGGAACTACGTTCACGACTGCATGTTCATATAAGGTGACCGCAACCCGCAAGCTATTTTCATCCATACCACCTACGACTTTTGGAATGCCCGCAGCGGAAAAATTCGGGTTGCCGGGATCTTCTCGCTCTGGACTGTAGGCAAGATAATAATCTTCTCCGATGGTCAGGCCTTTTGAATCCAGAATTGGAAGCATCACATCTCGGGTAGTAGTTGGGTAAGTCGTACTTTCCAGCACAATTAACTGACCAGGACGTAACGACTCGGCAATCGCTTCGGTCGTTTTTTCAACATAGGTCAAGTCAGGGTCACGGCTGGAAGTGAGCGGAGTCGGAACGCAGATCAGTAGTGCGTCAGCTTCTTTCATGCGTGATAAATCTGTAGTGGCTTCAAACTGCTTTTTCTCTAACCAGTTGGATACGGTTGTTGAGGGAATATGCTGAATGTAGCTTTGACCGGCTTGAAGCTGATCGACCTTGTTTTGATCGACATCAAAACCGATACTTTTGAAACCTGTATTTACAAAGGCATCGATGAGTGGAAGCCCTACGTATCCCAGGCCAATAATTCCAATGATTGCCGTCTTATCTTTGATTGCCTGCTCAAGATGATTTGTCATCTAAATACCGTCCTTGTTTAAGTCTTAAGTGCAGGTAAATTGTTCTGCTAAGCTGGCCGGATCATATCAGTCGAAGTTATTTCCTGCAAGCATTTTAGCGTTCAGTCTGGAACAAGGTATTTTGGAATAGGACAGACAGAATATTCACCATATACACCGGTTGGAATGGGGGGTAACAGGAGTATGTGAACTATATAGATCCTTTTTGATAAAATGGCTCAGACTGACATTAAATCAGGCCTGTATGCCGTAAGAGCGGTTCCGGACTGGGTTCGCGTCCACGAAACTCTTTAAAGAGTTCCATCGGATGTCGGCTGCCTCCCAATGCCAGAATGGTATCGCGAAAACGTCTGCCCGTTTCCGCCACAGCACGTTCATCATCGAGCCCTGCTTCTTCAAAGGCACTAAAGGCATCAGCGCTGAGAACTTCAGCCCATTTATAACTGAAGTAACCGGCAGAATATCCTCCAGCAAAGATATGTTGGAAGGAGCACAGGAATCGATCTTCTGGAAGCATTGGCAATACTGCTGTCGTTTGACTGACTTCACGTTGCACGTCAAAAATAGATTGAGGGCCATCAGGATCAAACTCACTATGGAGTTTTAAGTCGACAACACCAAATTGGATTTGACGAAGCATTTGTGTTCCCGCTTGGAAATTGCGTGCGGCTACAATTTTTTCAAATAGTTCATCGGGCAATGTTTCGCCGGTTTGATGGTGTTTGGCCATGCCCAGTAATGTCGGTTTATGATAACACCAGTTTTCCATGAACTGGCTAGCCAGTTCGACTGCATCCCATTCCACGCCATTGATGCCGGCAGCGTCCGCTTCGTTGATTGTCGTCATCATATGTTGTAATCCATGACCGAACTCATGGAAAAGTGTTTCAACTTCGCGGAATGTCATTAACGAGGGATTTGTTCCAACGGGGGGAGTCGAATTGCAGACCAGATGTGCGACCGGAGTCTGTACTTTTCCTGCTACGATTTTGCGGCCCAGACAATCATCCATCCAGGCGCCTCCTCGTTTGTCTTCAGGTCGGGCATAAGGGTCGAGATAAAAACCGGCAATGGTTTCTCCCTCTTCATTGGCGATGCTGAAATATCGCACATCTTCATTCCAGACAGGAACCCCTTCAGGCACAGGTGTGACTGTGATCCCAAAGATTCGATTGACGAGTTGGAACAGACCATCTAGTACTTTTTCCAAGGAAAAATAAGGTCGTAATTCTTCATCAGTGTAATTGAATCGCTGTTCGCGCAGTCGTTCGGACCAGAAGGCAAAATCCCATTGTATGATGGGCTCTGTTTCTCCTTGTTCGGCTGCAAAAGTTTGCAAGTCTTTCAAATCCTGCTGACCGGCTTCGTATGAGGCAGTTCTGAGCTGCTCTTCCATCTCCAGAACTGCTTCGATGCTGGGGGCCATTTTTTCTGCCAAACTGACTTCTGCAAAATTTGCATACCCCAAGAGCTCGGATTTTTCCTTACGCAGCTTCAGGATCTCAGGGATCAAAGGCGTGTTATCCAGTTCTTCTTCTGAAGCACGAGTGAGATACGCTCGGTAGACGTTTTCGCGTAAAGTTCGATTCCGACAATGTTGCATGAAGGGGCCGAAGCAGGGGAAATCTAAGCTGATTCTCCAGGGACCCTTTTCCGGTGTTGACTCTGTGTTCGGCTCTTTTTGGTCCCAACTATTGTAGGATTGCGCCGTTAATTGCTTGAGGCTTTCAGGGAAACCATCAGTATCCTTAGCATCAGTAATGATCAGGGTGAATGCTTTTGTAGCGTCCAGAACGTTATTGGAAAACTGAGTTGCAAGGCGGGATAATTCCGTTGCAATTTCGTTAAATCTTACAAGCTGGTCTCCTTCGAGGCCGATACCTGCTAGCTCCGCAGACAGCAGACTTTTTTCAATGATCCTCTGTTGAGCATTATTGAGTTCGTTCCAATTGCCGCTATTTCGCAGCGATTTCATTGCATCATAAATGGGTTTACTTTGCTTTACACTCAGTGAGAATGCGATGATCTCGGGTAACACACTTTCGTAGGCTTCACGTAATTCAGGAGTATTTTTGACTCCCAGTAAATGTCCCACACATCCCCATGAACGTTCCCACGGATGGTTTAATTCTTCCAGAGGTTGCATCAAGCCGTCCCAGCTTGGTTCTGCTTGCGCTTCAATTTTTTTAAGGCCAGTTTTTGATTGTTCTAGAAGGGCTTGTATTGCTGGTTGAATATGGTGTGGTTCGATACGATCAAAGCGGGGAAAACCCTCTGAAACGAGAAGGGGGTTATCTGCTAAATTAGGTTGCTGGTCCATTCGAAAAACTGTCCTTCCTAAGGGAATCTCTCATATTTAATGAGATTGGCGTTTTACTCTTTGATCTATGTGATTACGCGATCAGAGGGGCAATTATAAAAAAGTTAAGGACTGAATTAAAAGGCATTCTATATATTCGACGAATCGATACAATGCTTACTAGAAGTTTACTTATCAAGAAGCTGTACTCCATCAAGCGGATCAGGCAAAA
>JAJDEK010000331.1 GCA_029259875.1 Planctomycetaceae bacterium | reverse complement strand
GGATTTATTATCTCCTCCGAGTTAGTGCTCGTATCAACGATTGCCGTGTTGGCGATGATTGTGGGGCTGAGTGAAGTCGCTCACAACATTAACCAGGAACTGGAAGATGTAGGGAGTGCCTTCGGGCGGATCAACCAGAGCTTCTATGTTTCCGGTGCCTCTGGCCACAAAGGCTATACTTATGGCAGTGATTTCAATGACCGGATTGATTTCTGTGACGGTCAAAACGATATCGTCTGCGACCGTGGCCCCGTTCAAGAAGGACGCGGTTACAATAACTAAGTATCTGATTGTGAAACAAGTCAGCGGTGATTCATCAATCGGCGACGAGTTCACAACAGAGAAGACAACGTTTCCCGCATAGGAAGCAGGCTTGCATCGAGGCGGAGGTCTCCACCTCAGGCACCCTTATCATGTGAAATGATGAGGGTGTTTTTTTTATGCAGATTATTGAGGGAAGAAGTCAGCCAGGTTTACGACTTTTTCTGTTCGGGCAGAGTAATCAATGGCATTGAGAACTCTTTGTGTATTGATTCCCAAGTCTGACCATTGCTGTTCTAATCGGCCAGAACGAATAATATCACAGAAATGATTGATCATACACGTTTCTTGGAGTGGATCTTCCGTCTCATATTTAGTGGAATTTCCTTGGTCATCATTGATGTAAAACTTAGGCCTACCATTATCCCAGGGGCGTGTGAAGTCATCGCAAACCAAAGACGCTTTAGTACCAGCAATTTCAAACCACTTACGCATGCAAACATCAAAACCGCAATCAAAAGAGGCAATGCGATTTTTGCTGAACCACATGGTGCCTGAAAAATTATAGTCAACATCATTTTCTTCATACGAACGTGCCGTACCGAAAACTTTTTGGGGCAGTTCGTTAAAAGCCCATAGTGTGGCACCAATACAATACCAACCAAGATCTCCCAACGAACCACCACCTAAATCACGCTGGAGCCGTAAATCATTTTCAGGAAATTTATCCCAGCAGATGGTAAACGAAGAAGTAAAACGACGGTGTTCGCCTAATGCATCACTGCGGATTTTTTGAAGGATCTCACGGGCTCTTGGATGGTGGTACCACATTACGCCATCCATGAGTTGGACTTGGTTCTCTAAGCAGACTCGTCGCATTTCCCGAGCTTGGTTGACATTCAGAGCCAATGGCTTTTCGCAAAGAACATGTTTACCTGCTCTCGCAGCGCGAACAGTCCATTCACCGTGCAGGGATGGGGGAAGCGGAATATAAACCGCATCAATTTCTGGATCAGCCAACATCGCTTCATAACTGCCAACGCTGCGTTTGACATGATGTTTTTGTGCCCAGTCAGCCGCTTTAAGAGAGTCACGACTCGCGATACAAGTGAGTTCAGCATTCTCAGCTTGATGTATCGCGATACTAATTTTTTCTGCAATACGAGCAGTGCCCAAGATTCCCCAGCGCACAGTTCGATTTGAGTCTTTCATTAGGTGAGTTCCAATAATTTCTGAAAAGAATTTGAATTCTTCAAACCAAGTCGTTATTGTTGAATATAGAGCAGCATATCTTCATTCAATTCTTTATAATATTCAATAATCCTGCTCAATATCACAGACTTTCCAAGTTCTGTAAAGTGATCGTCGTTCAGTTTCCCTTTTTAGATTTGAAGTCGCGCTCTAATAGCATTTCTTTTTTTACATCAATATGCACGCACACGTTTCTTGTGTGCATGTCTTGAACATATGCTTTCTAAACACTCGCGCATTGAACAGTAATTTCAAATCATTATACGTGGATCTGGTAGACAGGAGTTGAAAATGGTCAAACGAATACAGCTACTCACAATATTGGGGATTTTCTTGCTTGCAGGTTGGATATGGGTAAAACCCGCCATAGGCACACCTCGAAATAGTATGATTACAACATTAACATTGAAACCGGATGCACCACAGGTCAAATTATTTGAGGGGATTAAAAGCCAGAAACTAAGTGTCAGAGTGGCACCTCTCAGTGCTTACAAGTCATCCGTGTTTATTACAAACCTGACACAACAACCACTCACCGTCAAAATTCCCAAAGCTGTCTCGTCTGTCCATGTTCTCAAGCAGGTAGACCCAAACAATGGTTTTTTACAGGGGCTGCAGAATAACCCTCAACAGCAGACAGGAACTAGTCAATCAGTGGGCGGTAATCTCACACCAGTCGGGAACAATCAGAACTTAGATATTATAGGTTTGTTTACAATTCCGCCAGAAAAGACAGTTCGCTTACGTTTACAATCAGTGTGTTTAGAACATGGGAAGCCCAGCCCTTCCAGTCTCAAGAAATATGAGCTGCGTCCTATTGAAAATCAGGTTCAAGATAAAGCGTTGATTTTATTACTCAAAAAGTTCAATCCCCGCTATGACGATTGGGAAATGATGCAGGCGATTGCATGGCATTTATCGAGCCACATGGATTGGCGGGAACTTGCTAAACAAAGGAAGCACCGTACCGTTGCTGGTGGCGTTCCACTTTTCTCAACAGCACAACTATTGACTGCAAAAAAAATCGTCGAATTGGCACAAGTTGAAGTTACCAGGAAAAAATCGTCAAAAGAAAATCCTGTATATTCAAAACTAAAAACCGATGTTGATTCGACCTCAATATTATGTAGAACCAGAAGTAACCGACGCTAAATACTAAAAAAGTTTCTATTAAAGAAAGAAACTTCTCTTAACGTGAAAGCGGTTTAAACTGAAGTCGGTGAGGAGAGTCGGCATCTTTACCAAGTTCCTCATGACGTTTGGCTTCGTACATTTTGTAATTTCCTTCAAACCACCTTACTGTGCTATCTCCTTCAAAGGCGATGATGTGAGTCGCTAAACGATCCAGGAACCAACGGTCGTGGCTTACAACGAGTGCACAACCACTGTAGTGTTCCAGACCTTCTTCTAATGAGCGAAGTGTATCTACATCGAGATCGTTGGTCGGTTCGTCCAATAGTAAGAGATTGCCGCCTGACCGAAGCAGTTTTGCCATGTGGACACGATTTCTTTCACCGCCAGAAAGTTCTCCCACTAGTTTTTGCTGATCAGCGCCTTTGAAATTGAAGCGGCCTACATAGGTTCTGGAATGGATACTGGATTTTCCGACAACCAGATGCTCATGGCCTTGTGAAATTTCTTCATAAACGGTTTTATTAGGATTCAGAGAGTCACGACTTTGATCCACGTACGATAATTGGACGGTTTCTCCGAGTTCCAGTGTCCCAGTGTCTGGTTTTTCTAACCCCATGATCATTTTAAACAAAGTCGTTTTACCCGCACCGTTGGGGCCGATTACGCCGACAATCCCACCGCGAGGTAACTCGAATGTAAAGTTCTCAAATAAAAGTGTATCACCAAAACTTTTAGAGATATTTTCCGCAACGAGTACCCGGCTTCCGAGTGGCTTGGAGATGGGGATCTGAATATCTGAGGCATCATCCTGTTTTTCGTAATCTTCCGCTGCCAATTCTTCATAACGCTGGATACGGGCTTTATTTTTAGCAGCCTGTGCTTTGGGAGACATGCGAACCCATTCCAGTTCCCGCTTGAGGAACTTTTGCCGTTTGGATTCCTGTTTTTCTTCTACTTTCAATCGGGACTGCTTTTGTTCCAGCCATGATGAATAATTGCCTTCAAACGGAAGACCTCTGCCCCGTTCCAATTCCAGAATCCAGCCAGCGACATTATCAAGGAAGTAGCGATCGTGAGTGATAGCCACAACAGTGCCCTGGAAACTGTGCAGGAAACGCTCCAGCCAGGCGACCGATTCTGCGTCAAGATGGTTGGTTGGTTCGTCCAAGAGCAACAGATCAGGGCTTTGGAGTAATATTTTGCAGAGTGCGACGCGACGTTGTTCACCACCAGAAAGTTTTCCGATCACTGAGTCCCCAGGGGCAACACGCATGGCATCCATCGCAATCTCCAGCGTCCGATCAAGCTCCCAGAGATTGGCAGCATCAATCTGGTCCTGAAGTGTAGCCTGTTCCTCGATCAGTTTTTCCATTTCTTCTGGAGAGGGATCCTCTCCAAATTTCAGATTCACCTCATTGTAACGATCGAGAATTGCCTGTGATTCAGCGACTGCTTCTGCGATACATTCATCGACAGTCTGTGTTTGATCTAAATCCGGTTCCTGTTTAAAGTAACCGATTTTAATTCCCTTGGCGGGTCGAGCATCACCAGAGAAATTAGTATCCTCTCCAGACATGATTTTCAAGAGGGTACTTTTACCCGCACCGTTGGTACCCAAAACACCAATTTTCGCACCGGGGAAAAACGAAAGCCAAATATCTTTCAGAACCTCTTTCTGTTCATAGACTTTGGTGACGCCTTCCAGTTGCATAATATATTGTTGTGCCATGTTTCAATCTCATGTCCCGGTGGACGATTATTTTGTGTAACAAAAACCTTGGGTCAAAACGCATCTGATAAAGGGTTGGCAGATAATGCCTGGCTGAAAAAAGCCTGAAACGATCTTATATCTTGCGGAATAACATAGCTGGACACTCTCCACAAGTCACTCGAAATGGGGGGGCTACTCTATGATTTATTCAAAAATTTGTTGAAAATGAAGCTCATTTTTCTAAGTTTTACAGCAATTGTCTCTTCGCATAGAGGCATCTGGTTCTTACTTGGATGTTGATTTGCGTTTGAGAATTATAAAATGTCCATGCGTTTGATCTGGAATCAGTTCCCATTGCTCAGGGGCATTTTTGTACTCCGGAATCTGATCGGGGGTCTTGATTTCGCTATAGGGGTGTTGAGTGTCAATGATGATGTAGTCGGTGTCAGCGGGCACTCCCGATTGATAATCGTTCACTTTTCGACGATAGTTGCTGTAGTCGTAGGATCGAGTATGATGCGTAAAGCGGGGATGCACAAAGTCAGTGGAGGCAACTCGACTTTCCTGCGGAATTAGTGGAATCACTTTTGTGAACTGTTTGGCGCGCTCTCCGGGGATATAAAGCCTTTTCCAGTACCAGGTAGAGCCTGAATCCCAGAACACCAGCCCCATCGGACCAAGGCTGAAGAAGATTCCAGTTGCGATGGCAGAGCACCACACGAAGTGTGTCGCGAACGTCTGAGCCGCCGCTATCTTGGTTTTCAACGAACAGCGTTCAATGAAAGCAGGAAGATTCCCCAAACCGATTGCTGCCGCCCAGCACAGAATAGGGACAAGCGGCGCATGAAAGTGGTGGCGGGGATCGTGTGCTAATTCATTGAGACATAATAAACCGAAAAGCGGTGTCGCAACTAATAATCGGCTTGGAGAAAACAGTGGTAGAAAACCTAAAGGCACTATGAGAGCCAAACCGTAAATGAAAGTATCAGGACGAAATAATTCGCCAAACAATAAAGCTGGATTGAATAAAATATTCTGGACCACTTCACTAAGAGAACCCCCAAATTTAGTGAAGTACCCCACATAGTGGACTTGTTCGCCACTGCGAAACCAGGGGATCAGAACTTTAACGACTAATGCCAGGTAGACGACAGCAAAGAGGGAGAGACCAAATCCCGGTGCGACCACTTTGATGAAACCCCGTTTTGTTGTGGTACTTTCTTGTTTACTTTCACTCCATTGTTGATAAGCGATCCAGAGCCCTAAGGGCCCGAGAATAATTGCGTAGTCTTCTTTGGCAGTTAATGTAAGTAACAACAGAATGAAAGCAGATTTCCAGCGTTTCTGCTCAATCGCATCCAGTGCAAAGAGCAGGACGGGAACACCAAATGAAATGGGGCGAAACGTTTTCAAGTCGATGGCGATATCAAGGAACTGCAAAGGAAAGTAGCATAAATAAGCGGCCACGATGGCTTTGCCAATCATCGTCGAACGACTGTGACGCACAGCCATACGGTAGAGAGGAATGGCGCCAATTGCTAACGCCAGTGATTCGCACAATTCCAGCAGAAGGTGAGAGGGCCAAAATAGATAGAGAGGGAGCAATAACAGGTGGATGAACTGAATATGTTCTCCCCAGAATAATCCCTGATCCAGGTAACTACGAAATCCTTTTCCATGTATGACATTCCAGAGATGTTCTTCATACATGGCTGAATCACCATGTGGGACCAGCAACCCTTCGTAGAGCATCCAATTCATGAATGTGAATACAGAGACGAACAATGCCATCATAAACCAGGCTGCGAAAGGGATCTTGATTTTTTGTGTCTGTATTGATGTCAGAGATTCTGTAACAGATTCCAAGTAAGAAACAGGAAAGAGCAAAGAGGCAAATGTGGCCATCCAGCCAGCGATGGCAAGGGAAAACCAGAATTGTGATGTCGCCAGTAACAGACTCTCCAGGCTGGTCCAGCCCATAATGAACGTTACAATACGGAGAAGTTCCCAAGCTGCGGGTAGCAGCCACCAGCGGAATCCTTTCCAACCCCAATCTGTCGATGCGCTGATAATAGGGGAACCACACATTTTGGAAATCAGAAATGATCCGATACTCCATGTAGCAATCGCTATGATTAACAGGTAACCCATCAACGGGAAAAACGGGATGAGAGCCGATTGAGTTGCTGGTTCAATTTTACCAGACCAATTTTGGACGAGGTCCTGCCAGAGCGTCGCACTAACGTATAACGTGGCAATGTTCAAATTGCTGAATATAGACTGAATCGCCAGGGTGACGGCACCGCTTCCCAGCAGAACACAAAGCAGCGCATAAGTGAACCGTCGGCTATCAAATTGCGAAGATGGGTTTGTCGTTTGGTTCATCAATTTCTATCTGAAATCAGGTTCATGCGTGATTATTGTGACAAGATAGGTGATTCAAATCACGAATTTTAAAGAAGAAATCTGAAAAGAATGCGGTTTAGGTGAAAAAATATGGGGCGTTGCTACAATTGGCTAAAGGAGCCCGTCTGTTAAATAAATATTCTAAATGGTTTTCTTTCAGCAAGGAAGCAACATAGGTTTGACCATGAAACATTCTAAAGAGCAGATTCGCGTTTATTGCGCTGGTCCGTTATTTAATCGATCTGAACGTCATGAAATGACGGCTATTGCCGATTTGTTAACTGAAACTGGTTACTCAGTCTACTTACCCCACCGGGATGGCATGGAGTTTCGACTGGTGTTAGATGTTTTAGTCGAACGTAATTGGGATGCTCCCACGGCGGCTCAGTTTTTGCACGAAGCAATCTTTGCTTTGGATGTTTATCAACTGGTTGTTGAGTGCGAAGCGATGGTCTGGAATTTGAATGGTCGTACTCCCGATGAAGGTGCCGTTTCAGAAGCTGCTATGACCTGGATGTTAGGAAAACCATTGATTGCCTATCAGGATGATGCTCGATCTTTGATTCAGGGGCGCGTCAATCCACTTCTGGTGGGTATGGTGGATTTTGAATCGGTCGATCAGATTGATCAAATTCCCAATGCTTTGTCTATCGCAATCATGCAGCATGATCTCCGACCAGCGCTTCAAGAAGCTTCATTACCGGAGAAAGTTCAGCGGGCGGTTAAATCCGGACGAGTTTTGTGGGAAGCGCTGTGTGCAGAAGGTGCACAGGAAAATAATGAAATGATTGCCTCAGTCGTGGAAGAGCTATTTGCTCCCAATGATCGATCGACACTTCTGGCCTGAATCACGAATATGAAAAAGTAGAATTGATCAATTCCATATGAATCATCCTTACGTTGCGATTCCGGAGATTTCTAATTTACAGTCTGGTAGTGGTTTGGTTCGTATTCCCTATCAACAGGATGTCCCATTTACGAACCGCGTTCGGGCGCTCGTTGATACGACAGAGTTTCGTAGACTGTCGCACATCACTCAGTTGGGGTTTACTGCGCTGGTTTATCCTGGAGCAACGCACACACGTTTTGAGCACGCCTTAGGAGTCTATCAAAACTCATTACAGTATCTCTGGCAGTTAGGGAAGGATGCTCGGTTCTCTGCGACAATCGATGTGCATACGGCTGAAGTTTTGATTGTCGCTGCCTTGTTGCATGACTTGGGACATTGGCCGTTTTGCCATTTAATTGAAGATATGTCATTGGCAGGAATCCCCCGGCATGAAATGTTTGCCAGAGAATTTCTATCCGAAAAACACGAACTGGCAGGAATTTTGAGAACAGAGTGGGGGATTGAACCCGAAGAGGTTTTGGATATTTTGGTTCCTCGTACAGATACAAGAGAGATGCGGCTGGTGCGTTCTATTTTGTCAGGACCTATTGATATCGATAAGATGGATTACCTGGACAGGGACAGTCTGCATGCTGGTGTACCCTATGGCCGAAATTTTGATAAAAATCGCCTGATCCATTCTCTAATGGTCAACGAAGCCGGCGATGGTCTGGCCATTGGTTCGAAAGGCAAGACTGCAGCAGAGTTGATGGTGTTTGCCCGATATGTCATGTTTAGCGAAGTCTATTGGCACCATGCGGTCCGTTCTGCAAGCACAATGTTTGCCCGCGCTTTTTACCATCTGTATCAGAAACTTGATTTGTCAGAGTACTTTAAATTGACCGAAGCAGATTCTATTTCTGTGCTACGAGAACAGGCTAAAGGGACATTAAGTGAACGATTGGTTGAAGGCATTTTCAGTACGAAACGGACATTGTATAAACGAGTTGCCGAGTTTAGTTTTTATGAATCCTCAGATGTATTCGAGTTGATCGCACATCAACCTGTTTCCTCGCTTGTACAATGGAGTGAGAACTTATCGCAGCGGCTTTCTCAGCGATTAAATCAGCCAGTCGCCTCAACAGATATCTTAATTGACGCGCCACCCACACATCGTGAAGTCGAATTTAATGTTGAGATTTATTCGTCACGTGAAGCAAAGTACCAGCCATTGCATATTGTTTCTCCTGTCGTTGATACATTGGCTCAGAAGCAATTTGATGATTTTGTCAAACGCGTTCGTGTATTTGTTCATCCTCAAATTGCAGAACATTGTGCCACGATGAGCGACTTTGAAAAGCTATTGATCGAGTCTGTTCAAGAAACAATATGAACATGCTTGCAGAATATGGCTATGATTCGCTCTCAAAAATGTTAAAATCACGTGTGGTATTGTTCATTTTTCGTTGATTGTTAACTGTTATTGGTTCCAAGATATGATGCGAATTCGAAAAGTCTGTTGCGGGGCGTTCCATTTATTTGTGGGGGGGCTTTTATTAACCACTGCTGGTTGTGGTGGAGGAAGCGAACCACAGGCGCAAAGAGTTCCTGTAAAACAAAAGTCTTCCTCTGTTCAAGCTCCAAAATTGAAATCAGCAGGTTCCAGGCTTAAGAAAAGATTTCCGAAGAAATCGAAGCAACCAGAAATCGAGGGCAAGCCGGAAGACATGTTTGAAGTTGTGGATTATGTTCATAACTTTGAAATTCAAAAACCGGAGTCAGATAGTCGCTCTGATGACTTAATAGCAGTTGTGTTACCTGCTCAGAAGGGGGTAGATTCTTCTACTTTTTTGATTACCGCAAGTGGAAAGCAGAAAGAGCAGGGGGAACCTGATTCTTCGTTTAAATTGCCCGAAGGGTTTTCTGCTGTGGATGAAGCCGGTTATTCATTACAAGGGTTGCCTCATCGAATTCGTTGCGAGCGAGATTATAGCGAGATGGTGTTGGTTCCTGCTGGAGTCTCGGTTCAAGGAGTGAATAATGGCGATAAAAATGCGGGGCCTCAATTCACCATTTACCAGAATGCGTTTTACATTGATGTGCATGAAGTGACTCTGGAACAATATCGTCGGTGGCGTTCAGAGATGATTGCTCAAAAAGGAAAAATTCCTAAGCCCGCTGGCAACGACCTTCAACCTGCTGAGTTTCCTGCCTTAGGAATCTCTTACACTGATGCGCTGAATTACGCACGTACGATGGGTAAGCAGTTACCTCTCGAAACTCAATGGGAAAAAGCGGCTCGTGGGGAAATGGGGTTTCAATATCCTTGGGGAAATGGGCGCCCACTCTGGCAGATAGTTCGTAAGCCAGGGCAAATTGATGCGGTGGGAACATTTCCCGGTGATAAAAGTCCATATGGCGTTTTTGATTTGGCTGGTAATGCGCGAGAATGGTGTGAAGATTGGTATTCGAATAATCCGTATCAGGCAGCGATTACTTTAGCTGATGCAGGAGTTGTAAGAGACTGGTCTGGTCCCAAAAGATCGGTCATTCCCAGCATGCGTGCTGTACGGGGTAATCAACAAGCTTGGAATGTCTGGAAACGGTCGGGAGAAAATATGCGGAGACCTCCTGCCGATGTCGGAGTTCGTTGTGTCTTGAATCTTCCTAATGCCTCAGCCGATACCGAAACGCCAAAGACTCCCGATTCATTTTAAATCTCGTTTTCCGAGTGTCCACTCCATCTGGCTGATTTAGGAAGCATCCTGCATCTTTGGTTTCAGGATTCACTTCGCACATCCCACCTAAAAAGCTTGCAAAGTCAGGCTTATAGGTAAATTATGTGTTGCGGTTGCTCTTGTCGTATTATACAACAAGGCTAATGATTAGCCTGGCTAATGAATGAAGGGTTCTAAATTTACCGGAGGAGAAACTGATGCTGCAGTACGACTTTGAAGAAAGTGTCGGGTATTGGATCACGATTACCTCGCATTTTTATCAAGAAGCATTGAACCAGGAATTAATCCCTTATGGGATAACATTTCGTCAGTTTCAGGTAATTGGTTGGTTGGTCTACGAAGGCCCGCTCTCCCAAGTAGAATTAGCCGGACGCATGATGATCGAGCCACCGACTCTGGTCAGGATTTTGGACCGTATGGAACGGGACCGCTGGATCAAACGTGAGAGTGACCCAGACGATCGTCGTCGCAAAGTAGTGAAAGTTCTTCCTGAAGCAAAGCCCATTTGGTCACAGATGGTGGCCTGTTTGAAGCGGCTCAGAAAAAAGGCGACTCAAGGTATGACTGCGGAGCAGGTTGAAACGTTGAAGTCGTTATTAATGCAGGTACAGGAAAATCTGGGAGTGGAGATTTCAGAATATGAGACTGCATGAAAAGAGAAGAAGTTAAATTTATAAACGATAAGTGATGACTTAATATGATATTGAGGGGATTTATGAGATTAGCAACCAGCCTAGTTGCATCTTTTTGTCTATGTTTTTTATTTTATGGACAACTATTTGCTCAGCGTGGTCCCGCATCTGTGGCCGTTGCTGAAATTGTGGAACAGAAAATTGCAGCAGGACAAACATTTGTCGGAACCGTGCAACCGATTAGACGAAGTATCATCGGAAGTGCCGTCGGTGGGCGTGTCGCCGAGTTTCCCGTAAATGAAGGAGACTATGTACATGCCAAACAACCTCTGGCTCAACTATTGATTAACACCATAAGCTTAGAAGTGCTTTCTGAAAAAGCAGAGCTGGAGTTTCGTAAGCATGAACTTGCAGAGTTAGAGAATGGTTCCCGTCCAGACGAAATTAAAAAAGCCAAAGCGCTCATGATGGCTGCAAAGGCCGGTAGCGAATACCAGCAAAAACGACGTAAAAGATTGGAATCTCTTTATTCTCGAAAAGCAGTGAATGACGATGATATTCAACAGGTCGTCTCGGAGTCGATTCGTGCTGAGCAATTATATCAAGAAGCGACGGCAGCTTATGAACTTGCTGTGAAAGGGCCTCGAAAAGAGAAAATTGCTCAGGCGCGATCCCGAGTGGCTATTCAACAGGCACTCGTAGATAAGCTTGAAAGTCAAGTCGTGAAGCATACGATTATCTCTCCTTTTAATGGATATGTCGTAGCCGAACATACAGAAGTCGGCCAATGGGTCAATTCGGGTGAACTTGTTGCCGAAGTGATTGCATTAGATGAAGTGGATGTCAGTGTTCAAGTATTGGAAAACCATGTGCCGCACGTGCGATTGGGAATGGATGTTCGCGTAGAAGTTCCCGCGATCCCGGAAGAAGTGTTTATCGGTAAGGTAGCCATGATCATTCCGCAGGCCGATGTCAGGTCGCGCACGTTTCCAGTAAAAGTTCGGATCAAAAATACAATCACAAAGAATGGGCCTGTTCTCAAATCGGGAATGTTAGCGCGTGCTGTGCTGCCTACAGGATCAAATCAAACCGCATTAATGGTTTCTAAGGATGCTCTGGTTTTAGGGGGGCCTCGTCCTATGGTCTATGTTGTTGAACCTGGAAAAGAAAATCAAAAACTGGGTAAAGCACGTGCTGTTCCCGTTCAAGTTGGTGTAGCCAATGGCCGGTTAATTCAAGTGAAGGGAGACTTGAAACGCGGAGCGTATGTCGTCATTCGCGGTAATGAACGCTTAAGACCGGGTCAGGATGTAGTGATTGCTGAAGTTTTATCACCCGATGCGGAACCAAAAGCCAAAGCCATGAAGTCGGAGGGTTAAAGAGGATTTTCAATGAATTTGATTCACGCCATTGTACATAATCCTGTTAAGGTAACTGTCGGAGTGTTGATGACCGTCTTGTTCGGTCTCGTTGCACTGACCAAAATGCCGATGCAATTGACTCCTGAAGTACAAAGACCCACAATTACCGTAGAGACACGTTGGCCGGGCGCCAGCCCTCAGGAAGTCGAACGCGAAATTGTTCTGGAGCAGGAAGAACAACTCAAAAGTGTTGAGGGAATCACAAAACTGAGTTCAGAAAGTGCTGACTCCAAAGGATCGATTACGCTTGAATTCGTGGTCGGTACGAATATGGATGAGGCATTACTGAAGGTGAATTCTCGTTTGCAGCAGGTACCAGAATATCCGGAAGATGCAGATCAGCCCATCATTAGCACCTCGAATGCCGCGGATCGTCCGATTGCCTGGTTTATTCTCAGTAGTCGTTTGCCATCAGATGAAAAATTAACTGAGTTTCAGAATTCACATCCTGAGATTAAGGAAGAGCTGGACGTCATTCGCACAACTCCTAACCCTGGGTTGGCTATGCTGCGATTGAGACTATTAGCTGAAGACCATCCCGAAGTCAGAGGCGGACTATTACCCTCTCAAGATTTGGAAGTCACGAAATTACGTCGCTTTGCTGAAGATGAAATCGAAGCACGGTTTGAACGCGTCTCTGGGGTTTCTCAGTCCAATGTGCTAGGTGGTCTGGAAGATGAACTTCAGGTAGTTGTGGATTCAGAGCAATTGGCAGCGCGGGAATTAACGATTGCAGATGTACGCGCAGTGCTGCGGGGCCAAAATGCTGATACTTCCGCCGGTGATTTCTGGGAGGGAAAACGGCGATGGGTCGTGCGGACCATTGGGCAGTTTCGTAATGTGGAAGAAGTTGAAAATCAGTTGCTGGCGATTCGAGATGGTGCCCCCGTTTATGTCAGAGATGTTGCTGAAGTCCGTTTGGGATATAAAAAACCCGCTGGTCTTGTGCGGCGGTTTGGTGAATCCAGTATCGCAGTTAACTGCGTTCGCGAAACCGGAGCTAATGTTCTGGATATTATGGATGGTTTGCGAGCAGCCACGAAAGACCTCGATGAAAACATTCTGAAGCCGCGAGGATTACAGTTAGTTCAAGTTTATGATGAAACGGATTACATTTATTCCTCCGTCGATTTGGTACAGAATAATATTTTCATCGGCGGGGCATTAACGATGATTGTGTTGATGTCTTTTCTGCATTTGGGTGTCCGGACTTTACTGTTCGTTCCATTTATCCTTATCACAGCCGTCGCTGCGATGTTCATCTCTCCCTGGTTCTTTGTGATCAGTTTAGCATTGATTGTGGGAGCGGGGTTCTGGTTTGCCCGTGGTGCACTGGTGGTTGGATTGGCAATTCCGACTAGTATCATCGGTACGTTTCTAATTTTAGGAGCATTGGGACGTTCATTGAATGTCATCAGTCTGGCTGGTTTAGCATTTGCTGTTGGGATGTTGGTTGATAATGCCGTGGTAGTTCTAGAGAATATTTTCCGCCGATATTCTTTGGGGGAATCCCCATTCCGAGCCGCCATTAAAGGGACTCAGGAAGTTTGGGGCGCGGTACTTGCATCAACACTCACAACCATTGCGGTTTTTCTTCCAGTCGTCTTCATACAAGAAGAAGCGGGTCAGTTATTTCGTGATATTGCGCTCGCCATCAGTGCTGCTGTCGGACTTTCATTAATAGTATCAATGACGTTGATTTCCACTGCGTCCGCTCGCTTGCTCAAGAAGAGAGAGGGCCAAGGAATTGAAGACGAACACATTTCGCATCAGGATGAGGTACCATCTGATAAACCGATTTCAAAAGGTAAATTACATAAAGTTCTCATTGGACCAATTGAAGCGGGAGGAGCTGCATTCGTAAGAACGGTTGTAGGAGTGAATCACTGGATTCAGCATGGTTTTATTCGTCGGTTACTTGTCGTTTGCTTACTTGTTGGCGCTGCAGTAGGCATCAGTTGGCAGCTGTGGCCTAAGGTTGAGTATCTGCCGACAGGGAATCGAAATTTAATTTTCGCCATTTTGCTGCCGCCTCCCGGATATAACCTCAACCAACTGATGGAGCTGGGAGAGACCGTTGAAAACGATTTGCGACCTTACTGGGATATTGACCCCACCAGCGAGGAAGCGAAGAAACTGGATTATCCAGTGATTGGCGATTTCTTTTTCGTCGCGCGAGGGCGTCAAGTCTTTATGGGTATTCGTGCTTATGATTCACAGCGTGTGGGAGAGTTGATTCCTCTAGTTCAAAAGGCAGGCATGAAGTTGCCAGGAACATTCGCAGTCGCTAAACAATCGAGTCTGTTTGAGAGAGGACTTACTGGAGGACGTACTATTGAGGTCGAGATCATTGGTCCAGATTTGCAAAAACTGGTAGCTATGGGGGGCCAGGTCTTGGGACAGGTAAAACAAATCATGCCGACTGCTCAAGTTCGTCCTATTCCCAGTCTTGACCTTTCAAGTCCAGAAATTCATATCAAACCCAAACTGGTTCAAGCAGCCGAAATGGGAGTCAGTAGCACCGATTTGGGATACATGGCGAATGCTTTGGTTGATGGTGCTTTTGCGGGGGACTATTACCTCGGGGGAGATAAGATTGACCTCACGATTGTGGGGAGATCCAAACACGTTCAGAATACGCAGGATATAAAAGCATTGTCTGTGGCAACCCCCATGGGATCGCTTGTGCCTTTGGAAGCGTTAGCAAGCGTGGAAATTACAAGTGGTCCGGAGCAGATCAATCATCGAGAGCGCCAGCGTGCTATTACCATTGAAGTGTCTCCACCTGAAGAAATGGCGCTCGAAGATGCCATGAGTCAGATTCAGTCAAAAATTGTGCAGCCACTGCGAGAGAGCGGGCAGATGGCGGGAGGCTATCGCATTATCTTATCAGGAACTGCTGACAAATTGCGCGATACCTGGGCCGCACTGGAATTCAATGTGATACTAGCCTTGTTGATTACTTACCTTCTGATGGCAGCATTATTTGAATCATGGATCTATCCCCTGGTGATTATTTTCAGTGTTCCGTTAGGGGCCGTCGGCGGAATATTAGGACTGAGTATTCTCAATTTGTTTACGCTTCAAACTTTGGATGTCCTCACGATGTTAGGCTTTGTGATATTAATCGGAACCGTAGTGAATAACCCGATATTAATTATCCATCAGTCATTAAATCATATCAAAGAAGATGATATGTCTCCGCGTGAAGCGATACTAGAAAGTATTCGTACCCGTATCAGGCCAATTTTTATGACGACGACAACGACCGTGTTGGGACTATTACCTCTGGTTTTGTTTCCCGGTTCTGGTAGTGAATTATATCGTGGTTTGGGAAGTGTAGTTCTGGGGGGACTGATTGTTTCGTCGCTCTTTACACTTGTACTCGTACCGACGTTGTTCAGTTTGACAATGGACGCCAAAGAGTGGGGCTTGAATCTCTTAAGGCCA
>JAJDEK010000034.1 GCA_029259875.1 Planctomycetaceae bacterium | reverse complement strand
TCAAGAACTTGGCCCGTATGCGTTTCGCGATCTCGTCGAAATGGTGCGTGAGGAGAAACTTACAGCTGAAGTTCTCGTCCGCCCCCACTATACAAATGAATGGCAGCGGGCGGATTCTGTTGTTGGCCTCTTTCACATGGCCCGCCGTGACCCGGCTACACTTCCTCCAGTGAAAGAAACTGCCTTAGAAGAAGTTGATGAATATGCGGACGCTGAAGATTTAGACGCGTTTATCTCTTCCTCTGATGAAGCGGGCGATCATGCTGAAACAGACATTGTTGAAGAAGCTGAAAAACCGAGTTGGTTAAAACGTTTACTGTCTCTCAGAAGCAGCAAAATTCCTGCTGTGCCCCTTGATCCCAATCGTGAAATCAACATCGATCTCAGTCGGCCTGTAACGGCTGGCTCCAGTTTAGACACAAGTGAAGAAAGTGTTGATTTAGAATCCGAAAATCAAGCGGGGGTTACTGGGTTAGATGGTGATGGAACTGAAGAGGAATCAAACTCCAACGACAAAACCACTGTTGGAGCGTATTCTGAAGACACATGGTCTTCGGCGATTGGTGCAGCCGTTGAACGAATTGACGCCCGCGCCCCTAAGTCTCAAGAAACGCCTGCTCCTAGGCAAATCATGCCCGCCATCACGTTCTCGTTTTTAGACACACCAGCATTTCGTAAAACCCTACAGGCTAGTGCCATTGTGCTGTGTGCCAGTCTAGCCATTTATGGGTTTGTAGATTGGATGGGACAAGGCACACTGTTTTTTCCACTCATTGGTAACTGTTCGCCACTGATGTTTTTGGTTTATTCTGCGGTTACCTTTCTGGGAATTATCATTCTAGCCCCGTTGCTCATTTATTTTTCTTCAGTCTATTTGCGCATTGGTTTTAAGCTGGGAGCAGTACTTCTCAGTACAAACCTGACTGCATTTTTTTTAATTAACTGGTCCGATAAGAACGCAATGATTTTTCCTTCCCGGAAGGCCGTTGAAGCAAAGTTGACTTTTCCTTTCATTGGTGAATGCTCTTCATTTGCTTATTGGATGTATTTTTTTGATGTTGTTATTTTTATGGCAATTCTAAGTTATTTTGCAGCCTGGTGGCTGGAGGCACACGCCGATGATGTATAGAACATATCAACTCAAACGAAAACCAACTTTACCTGTCATCGCTTGGAGGAATCGCCCTTATTCAGGCTATACCATCATTGAACTTTTAGTGGTGACGGCCATAATTAGTGTGTTGATTGCACTTGCACTCCCTGCAGTTCAGTCGGCACGGAATTCCGCAAGGCAAGTTCAATGTTTGAACAATTTGCGCAATGTCAGCCTTGGCATCATACAAGCGACTGATAGCGCGAATCGGTTTCCAGCATCTGGCTATTATGGCGATGGTACGCCAGGTACTGTTGGTTCTTATCGTAGTTGGGTCTTGGAAACCCTCCCTTATCTTGGTGAGTCAAATATCTTCAACAAATGGGATATGAATAAAGGTTATAATGATCCTATTAATGAAACACTGGCAAATTCGCACATCCCCATTTTGACATGCCCCTCTGATATCACTGAGGTCGCTGGCAATGGAAATTTATCCTATGTCGTCAACAGTGGAGTGGGTTTTACCGCTCTGATAGCTGGAATTCATGACTGCCCGATTGGTCCATCGAGTGGAAATTTAGACCTCAATGGAAATGGGATTACCTGTAATTCTTCGACTAGTGGTGATGGTACACCAGCAGACCGAGAAATATTTACGCAGATGGGTTTGTTTTTTAATGAAACCTGGAAAGGGGAGCCCAGATCCAAACGCCACCATAATATGGCAGGGCTTACCGATGGTGCCTCGAATACCATGCTCATTTCAGAAAATATTCGCACAGGATATGACCCAGCAAAACCGAGTTCCAGTTGGGCGTCTCCCAGCCCCTTTCTTACCAGTTTTTATATCGGAAATCCTTGCTTGAATGGGAACTGCTCAAGTGGAAATGTCGATTATAATCGGTCGAATTCAGGTTCAAGTGCGATTAATGCAGGCATCGATCAATCAGAAGGATCTTCCCCCTTCCCCAGTTCGCTTCATAAAGGCGGGGTTAATGTAGGCTTCTGTGATGGACACATCCAGTTTCTCTCCGAAAACATTGATGGAAAAGTCTATGCTGCTCTTGCTAGTCCACAAGGTCAAGCATTGGAAGGAACGCCTTTGGAACAATAAGCGAGTTCCAACAAAAAAACTCGTAAGTTTGATAGAATATAATTCAATTCGCTTCCCTTATAAATATCTATCAAGCTCTTGAATTGGTTTAAAGAAGCGACATGAAAATCAAAAAATGGAATCTATCTCTTATTTTTTTCTGGATTTCAGCTAATTTAATTGCTTTGGCAGTTATGAATTATCATGAACGCAACGAAAAACAAGAAAAAACACTCGCTCCCAACCTGGTCAGCAAATTTAGTTCATTAAACTATCAAATTGCGACACCTGCTTACAAAACGCCTATTACTTTTCATGCTAGATTGCTTAATCCAAGAGTTATTGAAGAGCATCGAACGTATCCCTTAATCGTTTTCTTGCATGGTGCGGGAGAAAGAGGTCATGATAATTTGATGCACTTGAAATCTTTGCCACAACAAATGGCCCTCCCAAACTGGCAAGAAAAATTCCCTTGTTATCTTCTTGCCCCTCAATGCCCTAAAGGAATTCAATGGTCATCTCCAGCCGATTCAATCGATTCGTCAAGGGAGTTAAAAAAAAGTAACCTGCTTGACCAGATTGATCAAATGATCGCGGAAGTATCAGAGAATAATCCAGTGGACAAGAACCGGATTTATATTACCGGATACTCCATGGGTGGCTATGGCACGTGGAGTATGATCGCTCGCTATCCAGATCTATTTGCTGCTGCATCGCCCATTTGCGGAGGCGGTGATCCCAACTCAGTTTCCAAATTTGTGCATCTACCTCTTTGGGTAGTGCATGGCGATGCGGATCAGACAGTTCCAGTTACAGAATCAAGAAAGGTGATTGAAGCACTTCGAAAGGCTGGAGGTACTCCTCAATATTACGAACTAAAAGGAGTAAAACATAATAGTTGGAGCCAAACATATAATAATCCGGCTGGGATGCTTAATTGGCTATTCAAACAAAGAAAGAATTGAACTCTGGCCTGATCAAATTGGAGCCCCTACAAACTGAGGCCGATCTGTAAGGTCTATTCTGAATCACAAAAGAAAGCTCGTCGAGGGATCTTAGTTGTATTGAAATCAAGATCA
>JAJDEK010000330.1 GCA_029259875.1 Planctomycetaceae bacterium | reverse complement strand
CAATCAAGCAAAGAAAACCAGGGCTCGCCCTCAACGGGCCCCTGGCTAATCATCCTGCTGGTTCTGGTCATTGGCGGCCTGATCATGATGAAAACCTCGCCGGGAAATACCGGCTCGAAGGTGGACTATAGTTTTTTCATTTCAGAGCTAAAACGTGGTAACGTGGATTCTGTGGACTTCCACGGTGATATTCTGACCGGTAAATGGAAAATTCGTCCCGAAAATCCTGATAAGGAAAAGAAAAAGAAGGGAGAAAAGCTGGAAGAAGAATTCAATACAGTTCTGCCTTCCCTCCCCGTAGAAGATCGAGATATCGTTCCAGAATTGATCAAACAGAAAGTCACTTTCAAAGCGGAAAGCACTAACGTTGGAATCGGTACTTATATTATCCCCTGGTTAATTGGACCGCTCTTGATTATTGGTTTCTTCTGGTTCATGCTCAGGCGCTCCGGAGACCCAATGGGTTCAGGCATGCTGGGCAATTTCACTAAGAGCCCGGCGAAACGTTTTCGCCCTTCGGAAGAACAGACCAACTTCGATGATGTCGCGGCAATGGAGCAAGCGAAAAAAGAACTTGAAGAAGTCGTCGAGTTCCTGAAAACTCCAGCAAAATTTCAGAGATTGGGTGCTCAAATACCAAAAGGCGTATTACTGATGGGTTCACCGGGAACCGGGAAGACCTTATTGGCTCGTGCCACTGCTGGTGAAGCTGGAGTTCCCTTTTATGCGATTAACGGTTCTGAATTCATTCAGATGTTTGTGGGCGTCGGTGCAAGCCGCGTGCGAGACTTATTTAAAACCGCCAAGGAACATTCCCCCAGTATTATCTTCATCGATGAAATTGATGCCGTGGGACGAATTCGAGGCGCCGGTTTGGGAGGTGGACACGACGAACGAGAACAGACTTTGAACCAAATGCTGAGCGAAATGGATGGTTTCCAACAAAATGAAGCCGTCATTGTGATCGCAGCCACCAACCGACCAGATGTCTTAGACCCGGCATTACTACGTCCGGGACGCTTTGATCGACACATCACCGTGGATCGGCCTACTAAAGATGGTCGGGAAGCGATCTTGAAAGTTCATTCACGGAAAATCCCCCTGTCTGACGATGTCGAGTTGCATAAAATTGCCGCAGGGACAATTGGTTTTTCGGGTGCAGATCTGAAGAATCTTGTGAATGAGGCTGCTTTATCGGCAACGCGTATGAACAAAGACCAAGTCGATATGGAAGATTTCGACAACGCCCAGGACCGTGTTTTAATGGGACCACCGCGTGAAGAAATCCTCAGTGAAAAAGAACGGGAAATGACCGCCTACCACGAAGCCGGTCATGCTTTGCTGGCGTGGTTACTTCCAGAGATCGATCCCGTTCACAAAGTAACCGTGATCCCCCGAGGTAGGGCACTCGGCGTCACTCAACTGCTTCCCGACGAAGAGCGTTATAATATCGGAGAGAAGCAAATCCACTCGCAGTTAGCATTTATGCTGGGAGGTCGAGCGGCAGAAAGAATTGTGTTCGGCGAACACACTGCCGGCGCATCGGATGACATTAAACGAGCGACTCAGATCACTCGAAAAATGGTGGGACAGTGGGGCATGAGTGACGTGATTGGCCCTGTCGCATTTCGTCATTCGGATGAAAACCCGTTCCTTGGAAAAGATATGAAATCTCAAGGGGAATGCAGTGAAGAAACAGCCCATGTGATAGACCAGGAAATGCAGCGATTCTTAAACGCTGCCGATCAACTGGCTGAAAAAATATTAACAGAAAACCGGGAGAAACTTGATCTACTGGCAAAGGCACTCGTGGAAAAAGAGGCCATTGACAATAATGACATCAAGGAACTGATTGGAACTTCGGTTCGTGAGCAAGCTAATATTGACAATGCCAGCGAAAATCAACCAGAGTAACCATCTCATCCTTAGTGACTCTTTTAAGAGATCAACTTTTCTCCTGCCATAGCAGGAATGAATAGGAAATGACTGAAGAAAAGAAAAAGAAGAAACTGAAACCTCGTTTTGATCAATTAGGGCTGAATGACGAAATATTAAAGAACCTCAGCCAGGCAGGATATGAAACTCCCAGCCCCATTCAGACTGAGTTGATCCCTATCGCGGTCACAGGTCAAGATTGTATTGGGCAAGCCAGAACGGGAACCGGGAAAACAGCCGCCTTTTCGTTACCCATGCTGCAACAAATCGATCTGAGACGGCCGGGAGCACAAGCGTTAATTCTGGCCCCCACGCGGGAATTGAGTGAACAGGTTGCTGCAGAGATTCGTAAGCTGTGCCCCGACAAATCGCTGAACCTTGCCGTGCTCGTAGGAGGCAAGCCGCTCCGCCCTCAGGAAAATCAATTGAAGAAGGGAGCCCAAATTGTAGCGGGTACACCGGGACGTGTGATTGACCACATCAATCGTGGCAACTTGAAATTGAATACACTCGATTTCGTTATTCTGGATGAAGCAGACCGCATGCTGGATATTGGTTTTCGTCCTGATATCGAAAAAATCCTGCGCAAGTGCCCTGAAAAAAGACAAACATTGTTGCTTTCGGCAACCATGCCTCCGCCTGTAGAGCGTCTGGCAAAACGCTATATGCAAGACCCTGTGATGATTGACCTCTCAGAAGACCGAGTCAGCGTGGAGTCCATCGACCAGTATTACATTACTGTCGACCCCAATCGCAAAGCCAAACTTCTCACCCGGCTACTCTTTCAAGAACGTCCCAAACAGACACTCGTGTTTACCCGTACCAAACGCGGCGCGGATAAACTGGAACGTATTTTTTCCAAAAGACTCAAGTCGGTTGCCGCCATTCATGGTGATTTACCGCAGTCCAAACGAGATCGCGTCCTAAAACAATTTCGTGAAGGAAAAATTCGTTTGTTAATTGCGACGGATGTCATGGGACGCGGTATCGATGTCAGTGGTATCTCGCACATCATCAATTACGATATCCCCGAATTCAACGACGATTATGTCCATCGCATCGGGCGTGTTGGACGGTTGTCATCCAATCAAAAAGGGGCCGCGTTTACCTTTGTCGCACCTGACGAAGGCGACCAATTGACCAACATCGAGAATCGAATCAACCATATGATTTCTGAATTTCGTGTCGATGACTTTGAAGCTTACAAGCCGATGCAACCTCGGAAAAAAATTGAAAAAAT
>JAJDEK010000329.1 GCA_029259875.1 Planctomycetaceae bacterium | reverse complement strand
AGACACCAAATGATGGTCTCATTGAGCTGCATGGTGATCTTTGCAGTCTCGTGTTACGGCTTCAGATGGTTTCGAACTGAAACGAAAGTCATCAAGTATTTTCCAGACTCATCTCGAGTGATTCAGGATTATTTATTCTTGGAAGAGAACCTTGCAGGGATCACGCCCGTTGATACCGTAATTCGTTTTGATAAAAATGCACAGGAAAATTTGAATTTCCTCGAACGGGTTGAGCTGGTTCGAAAAATTCAAAGCAACATCGAAGAGCATCCCGAAATCAGTGGGTCCATTTCCTTGGCTGATTTTCGGCCTGTCGCAGAACCGCTACCGGAAGACGCGAGCACTTTTCAAAAATTGCGACACGCAAAACGCGTTAATGAAACGGAACGACGTGTACGACAGGACTTAGAGACAGGATCTGCCAAATCATTTCTCTACATTGCCGATCGGGAAGTAGAATTGGAGCAGGAAACACCAAATGGTGCGAGGTCTGTTCCTGTGAGCGAAGGAGATGAGCTTTGGCGAATTACATCTCAGGTCGCCATTATGACAGATCTGAATTATGGAGATCTTACGCGAAATTTAAATCAAGTAACGCAGTCTGTTTTACGTGATCACGCAGGTACAACCCATATCGTGACAGGTACGATTCCCTTGTTCCTACGCACTCAGGAAGCAGTTCTCGAAAGCTTGATCAAAAGTTTTGGATTGGCTTTCGCAGTGATTGCTGTGGTGATGATGATTCTACTGCGTAGCCCTCTTGCCGGTTTGATTACCATGTTGCCTAATCTGATGCCCATTGGCGTGGTTTTCGGATTACTTTGCTGGATGAATATTTCCATTGATATCGGCACAATGATCACCGCCTCTGTGGCGCTCGGGATTGCCGTTGATGGAACATTGCATCTGCTGACATGGTTCAAAATCGGTATCGAAGAGGGAAAGACCAAGCATGAAGCAGTGGCCGCTGCACTAGGGCACTGTGGGCCGGCGATGTGGCAAACCAGTGCTGCTGTCGCCATTAGTTTGGCAATGTTGTATCCCGCAGATCTTCTGTTGGTTAGCCGCTTTGGGATTTTGATGTGTGCTCTGGTCACCGCTGCCTTGGTGGCTGACATTATCTTTTTGCCCGCACTTTTGGCCGGGCCTCTGGGTTCTTTGATCGAAACATCTTTGAAAAAAGAGGTAGCAGCAGATGTTCCGCTGTTACAGGAAGGCAAAGCGACTCTGCCACATCTGCAGCATGCGATCAAGCGTACTCAATCATCTGGGAAGACTTTTGAGACTTAGCTCGAATTTAGGCTCTCCTCGCTTCTTTCGAGCCGTTTGAGGCCTACTCTTATGGTTTCATTGAATATGTGCTGGAAACCATTATTGGTCTTCTGAGGACTTTCTCACGTTTTTCAGAAACTCAAAGATGTTTTGAGTCGGGACGTCGTCTGTAAGACCAATTTCTCGGTTAATCGTGCGATGCGTTTTCCCTTGTGCAGGTACGACTTTCGCCGAGATCCCCTGCGAATTCAACTTCTTCGCCAAGCTTTCAGATTGACGTTTGGAGTCTGCTCTGTCAGCGACATGTAGGATCAGAAAAGGGGGAATTGCTTGTTTTTTGCGGATATACGTGATGGGAGACGCTGCTTTCCAAGTTTTCTCATCAGTTCCGAATATTGTTGTGTAGAGTTTTTTTGCAGTCGGGCCAGCGGTAGTGATTCTCTCCGAAATATCATAACCGGCTCCATCCAGTAAAATGGTTCCCTTAATCGTTTTCAGCGAAAGCGATTCTGCTTTGAGATAAGCGGGATTCGTGGAAACCAATGCGACCAGATGTGCTCCCGCTGAATGTCCCATGAGAAAAAGTTCATGCGGATTGCCTCCGTACTCTTTGGCATGTTCTCGGACCCAATGAATTGCTTCTGCAATATCCTGTGCCTGTTGATCGTATGTAGCTTGCGGATGAAGTCGATAGTTGACGCTGACTAATAGGTAACCATGTTGTGTGAAGACTTGTGGTTTGCTATTTACCCCACGTTTATCACCAATTTTCCAGCCTCCACCATGTACCCAGATCACGATAGGGTGATTCTCCCCTGACATAGGAGCATAGAGATCCAGGCTCTTGAAATGTTTCCCAATGGTAATGGTGGTATCATAGGGGATGTTGCGAATGGTTTTGAATTTCTGAGGGGTAGTCTGCTGTTCAGAAAATGTCATCTGGTCGAATAATACCAAGTGCATGATTGACAAAAAACAAATCATCCAAGACCGAGTATTGAAAAAAGAATGGTATGTCATTGATTCTGACCTCGTTTTTTTCGACCGGAACGGATGCTTGATTCTTACTTTTAGCTGGCTGCTTGTTTTTTCATGAAGTAAATATCCATACTCGATTTTTGCAATAGATCGTATTGTTCCCAGAGAGTGGGACATTCGAATTCAGCATCTCGTGGTGTTCTCAGAATCAAGATACAGTTTTCAGATGAAACAGTATCTCGGGCCAGTCGCTCTAGCGATTCATATAATCTCGAACCAGATTTGAGATCATCGATCATTTTATAAGGAGGGTCAAAGAAGATCATGTCAAAGGGGACAAGCTCTGGAACATTCTTAGGTCGGAATGATGAGAGTTGCGCATTTGTTCTCCAGCACAGGGTTTCCTCTTCAGCGCCGATGCTTTCTACATTTCGTTTGAGCAGTTCGTGAGCTTTGCGATCTTGTTCAATGAAAACAACACTCGTGGCCCCTCTGCTGAGTGCTTCCAGACCCAGTGATCCTGTTCCCGCGTAAATGTCAGCAACACGTCTATCTTTGACGGTATCCCCCAGCCATTCAAAGAGCACTTCTTTTACAAAGTCGGTAATCGGGCGTGTTGTCTGGCCTGGGTTGGTGTGTAATTTACGCCGACGGTATTTTCCTGCAATAATGCGCACTGCTCTGTCGTTTCAATAAAACGGGTGTGAAATTCAGTATTCACACTGATAGTAGACTTACTTTAAATCGAGATTGTATAAAGACTTCGTTGCGATGAGAAGTATCAATCATTTTCCTTTTTTTGTGCCAAGCGTTCCCAGTGTTTTTTGATGATATCTGCAGCTTCCTCAGCAACAGAGTGGAATTCTTTTTTCTCTTTGGGTTTGGGGGCGGAAGGATTTGCTGGGGAATCCAGGGGGGGGAAATTTGTTGTAGGAATAATCGTGGTGTCGCCCGGTGAAGCCCCCGAATCGTTCGCCTCTTCAGAGAGCCAACTCGAAATATCGTCGTCCGAAAGTGGCGGATCCGCTGGATCAGGCGTGTGATTGCTTGGTTTTTTGACGGTTTTTTTGGCTCCAACTAACTCAAATACCATCGGCCCCACTCGAAGTAAGTCACCTGGGTGGAGAGGCGTTTCTTTCTGGATTGTGACGTCATTCACGCAGGTCCCGTTACGGCTTTTCAAATCGACAACATAGATTTTTTCATCACGGACGATTAACTGACTGTGTTTTCGGCTGACGTCAGAGTCAGTTACTCGAATATCACATTCCAAATCACGACCAATCGTAATATCTCTTTCAGGAAGCTTTAAAGTTTTTCCCTGATGCTTGCCTGTTTTGATGATGAATTTTGGCATACTTGCCCTCAAAGGTGATGTTGAATTTTGGCCCGAAAAATCTAGTAGAAACTTATTAAGAGATTAGGTTCCATTTCAACTTAAGAAGAAATATTGATACGAAGTAAAGGTTGATAAACTTAATCATGTAGAGGAACCACAAGCGCTTCTTGACATGAGGGACATGTCATTGTGCGCCCTCGATGCTTGGTGCGAACTTTTAGTTTTTTACCACAGGGACAGAAAAAGTGAATTCGTTCGTCCAAGTTTTCTTTGGGAGAAATCTGATGGTCGTGTTCCCAAACATCATTCGAAATTTCTTTGATCATCTCCAGTAATTCATCTGGATCAAACGGTTTCAACAGATAACCATCCGCGCCAACGCGCTTTGCTAACTGACGAGATTCTGGAGAGTCGATCGCAGTCAGAATAAGAACGGGAACATTACTTTCTTTTTGTTTCATGCGTTCGCAGATTTCGAAACCGCTTTCCTGCGGCATGATCAAATCAAGGATCACAAAATCTGGTTTGTGCATGCTGAAAGATGAGTGAGCCTGTCCGCCATCTTTTGCTGTTGTCACATGGTAGCTATGTTCCTCAAGCAGCTTTTTGAGGAACAAGGCAGTGTCCTGTTCGTCATCCACAACAAGAATGTGATTGACGATTGAAGATGTCATATCGAAACGAGTTTCATTTGTAGCCATTTGGGAGACTCCCTGTTTCAGTGTCCCCGGTTCCGTCGGGCTTAATCGTTTTTATCTTTCAATTTCGCAGCGAAATTTTGCGTTGTTTTAGCTCAGCTCGAGAAGCGTATTAGTAAAATCTGTGATTCTTCTGCAGTAGTTCGTGGTCGATTTTTGGTCGTTCCAGGAATAAAAGCTGGAGTTTTATTATCTCAGAGGAACAATTAAATGACACGGTAAAAAATATTTTTTCGGTGGAAATAGCAAAAAGTCCTGAAAAATAGGGACAAACACATTGACTTTTGGAATTAAGATCACTTTACTTACGCTTGGCTCTGAGAGACTTTTAGTGATTTCTCAAGCTGAAAACAGGTTTAACAACTCACTATGACGAGGTGGTGACCCACTTCTTTCATTTTCTAATTCCAGTATCAGGAGTTCACGATGGCAGCAAAGGCTACTAAAGATAAGCCACTTACCAAAACAGAGATCCTCAATGCACTAGCTGAAAGTTCTGGACTCACTAAGAAAGAAGTCACTACTGTTCTTGATAGCTTAAGCGATTTAATTTCCAAGAATCTTGGGAAACGTGGTCCAGGTGTCTTTAACATGCCAGGGCTTCTGAAAATTCAAGTTCAGCGAAAGCCAGCAACAAAAGCTACGACCCGTCCTAATCCATTCAAGCCTGGCGAGATGATGCAGGTTGCTGCAAAGCCAGCCCGGAATGTCGTCAAGGTACGGCCTCTCAAAGCACTGAAAGAGATGGTCTGATAACGTTCTATCAGCTTTCTTTCTTACGCAGTAAACAAGGTTATGTAGATGCAGTTTCCTATAAAGGGAACTGCATCTTACATCCCTTTGTTTATATCTATGCAATATGATCGAAGGTCTGAGATACCGCTTGCTTACTTGACAGAGAGTCTCCCTGGCTCTTGTTTTTGTAGGGGTCTTTTGACTTAAAACACTTAAAATCAAATTTTATTCGAAATTTAAGAGTTTTTTGTTAAGAGTGGTGTCTTCTTTTTTTGTGCTAGAAGGCGTTGCTGTAAGTGCTTTTAAAGCGGTGCTTTACGTGTTCAGATTAAAGTGTGAACTCGGAATATGCTGATTCTCCTTATACTGAAAGAGAGCGTGTGTGCAATGTTGCGTAACGCTAGCCTCTTGACGGTATAAATGTGGGCATGTAAAATCTAACCGTATGTGATTGATCGGTGTCACTACCGATTAATTGCAGTAGTGTTTCACCTACCAGAGAACACTGCATTTAGATTTACATGGGGTGCACTACGCATTCTCAGAGAGAAAATGGCATGTTAGTTTTATCGCGCAAGAAGAATGAAAAAATCGTAATTGATGAGAATATCATCATTACGATCGTTGAAATACGCGGTGATAAGGTCCGCCTGGGAATTGAAGCCCCGCGCGAAGTTCCCATTCATCGTAGCGAAGTTTATGACGCAATTCAAAACGAGCAGAATCAAGTTAACACTAAAGAAAATGGTGCTTCTGAGATAGTTCAATAATTTTGCTTTGTGCATTTATGGATACTACCAAAGCCGCTTAAGAGCGGCTTTTTTGTTTTATTGATTTCTGGACATCAATTGAGTTTGGGTAAAGTATTCAAAAGTTTTTTCAGAGAAGGTGGATTCAGTTAATGCCGTCCGCTTGACTTATCCGATGGAAACCTTAGATTACTAATCTCACGGGCCCCATCGTCTAGTTAGGCCCAGGACATCGGGTTTTCATCCCGAAAACAGGGGTTCAAATCCCCTTGGGGTCAGTTAAAGTAAAAGCAACGATTATTCAGTAGAATAATCGTTGCTTTTTTTGTCTTCATGGTGAAGCGGCTCACTTTGAATAATTTCATCTGCATGGTCTTGGATTCGCGACACTGCTCGTACGATCATTTCCATGTTTTTTTCATCCGTTGATAAAATCGGATGATGCAGCATCACGAGATTGAGATCGCATGCTGTGGCGATTGGTAATTCATTGAACTGCTTAAATCGTTTTTGACTATGAATCGTGTGTAGTGCCCTGAATCCAGGGTATAGGGCAATTCCTTCAGACTGCATCGATTGGCAGAATCGTGCTCTGGACATGCCTGCAAACTGCTCGGGTTGATATTGGAAACCCAATTTGTAGTATCCAGGGCAGGAAGTAGTTTCATTTGTGCTTTCGTCGTTTTTGAAACTGGCTAGTCCTGATTTCTCTCCGAGTTGTTGCAGCAAATGTGACACATTCTTGTGGCGTTTTAAATTGTCTTTTTGAAGCGTTTTAATTTGAGGTAGTAATATTCCCGCCTGTAATTCTGTCAATGGGTAAGCTTCGTTTCCGCGGTAGGAATAAAGTCTGGCCCGTTGTGCAATTTGGGGTGAAGACGTCAATAATGCACCCCCGCGTCCTGCTGTCAGTAATTTACTGCCACCAAAACTAAGTATTCCGATATCTCCCCAGCTTCCGGCAATTCGTCCCTCGATATTGGCACCCGGTAATTGGCAGGCATCTTCAATGATGGGAATTCCCCATTTTTCTGAGAGCTTCTTCACAGCTGGCATAGAGACCAGGCCTCCGTGAAGATGCGATACCAGAATACATTTTGTAGAGCCGGTAATGGCCTGTTTCAACAGGTTGATATCCAGATTACTGTTTCTGCTATCGACATCAACAAGCATTGGCGTGGCGCCGACCGTCAAAATATTTTTGAAATTCCCTTCAAAGTCATAAGCTGCGAGGATGACTTCATCGCCTGTTCCGATACCAAGGCCCCGAAGTGCAAGTTCGATGGCAACTGTCCCACTCGAGCAAAGAATTACATCTTCTGTCTGATGGAGCGTGGTAAGTTCCTGCTGTAATTGTTCTGAATAGGGTCCATGATATTTGCCCCACAATCCCGATTTTTGAGCCTCTTGTAATACCTGGTTGACTTCTCTACTCGGGAAAGGCCACTCAGGATGGCCTTCAGGAAATAATGGCCTTCCGCCTAGAATGGCGGGTTTTTCTTTTAATAAACTGTTCATAAGCATCGATTACTGGTTTTGCTTTTTATGTATGAAGTCGGAATTCATGATCCGAATAGTATTGTACTGAAGAATGTTTAACTAAACTATGTATATCATGTTTTTATAGATAACGACCGGTGAGGTCAGAGTGTTTAGATTTTAGTAATTCAAAATCAACTTCATTAGTGAGTCTAATATGACACATCAAATCAAATTTTTAATGGTGGGCGGTTTTTTAGGAGCTGGAAAAACCACGACCTTGGGGCGATTGGCAAAACATTATTCCGATCAGGGATTGAATGTGGGAGTCGTCACCAACGATCAGGCTTCTGATTTGGTCGACACGAATACCCTGCGGTCACAAGGTCTGCATGTAGGCGAAGTAGCAGGGGCCTGCTTCTGTTGTCATTTTGATGCTCTGATGGAGACGATTGAAGAACTTGGGTCAAAGTCGAAGCCCGATGTGATTCTGGCAGAACCGGTAGGCAGTTGTACTGATCTCGTGGCAACAGTGATTCAACCCATCAAACGATTATTTGATGCCGAGTTTTCCATTCATCCCTATGCCGTTCTGATGAAGCCCAGTCATGGCAAAAAGATTTTGAAAAATGACAAAGGTTCCGGCTTTTCCCCGAAAGCTGCTTACATCCTGAAAAAACAATTGGAAGAAGCGGATGTGATTTTGGTCAATCGAATTGATGAGCTTGCCACTGAAGACGTTGATGAGCTCACGGCGCTGGTTGACGAACACTTTCCTGGAACCCCTGTCTTAAGAACATCAGCGCTCACAGGAGAAGGATTTGAAGCACTGGTTGAGTTCTTGGAACAGGATGGTGATTTTGGAAGTAAGATCCTCGATATCGATTACGACATTTATGCAGAGGGTGAAGCTGAACTTGGCTGGTTGAATAGTAGTGTGCGAGTCACGGCCGAAACCGCTTTTTCTCTTGATCAGTTATTGATAGATGTCATTTCTCAATTGCAGGTTTCTTTTAGAGAGAAAGAAGTGGAAACAGCACATCTTAAGGTGATCGGTTTATGGGAAGGGTTTTATGGTGTTGCTAACCTGATTAGTAATGATAGCGAACCAAAATTATCTTTACCCTCAAACTGCACAGTGAACGAACTGGATTTGATTGTGAATGCACGTGTTGCCTGTGATCCGGAAGCATTAACAGAGCAAGTAACGCATGTTTTGCAGAATTGTGCGAAAGCATTAAACGCGAATCTAGAGATTCGTCAAACACAAAGTTTTCGTCCGGGCAGACCAGTGCCGACTCATCGCTATGCGTCACCTCAGTGATGTTTGATTTTGGGGCCTGTTTTTCATCAGTAACGATTACTTAGTGAATTAGCTAGAATTCAATGTCTGAGCTGAGTTCTTTATTTGACACAAAGCGTCGTCAGAGATTCCGTCGGCAATTATTGTCATGGTATGACGCTCATCAGCGTGATTTACCTTGGCGACGTCTTCACGATCCTTATGCTGTTTGGATCAGTGAAATCATGCTGCAGCAAACTGTTGTCGCAGCTGTGATTCCTTATTTTGAAAAATTTATGAAACGCTTTCCTGATGTGCAGACTTTAGCTGGTGCTGAGGAAAGCGCAGTGCTACAGCATTGGGAAGGTCTCGGATATTACAGCCGGGCGCGCAATATTCATAAGTCTGCCAAAGTTATCACGCAGGAATATCAAGGTGAATTTCCCACGAGTGTAGAGACTCTACAGGAATTACCAGGAATCGGACGTTATACCGCGGGGGCCATTTGTTCGTTTGCATATGACCAACCGGCTCCTATTGTTGAAGCCAATACGTTGCGGCTCTATTCTCGACTGATTGGACTTGAGGAAGACCCGAGAGCAAAGTCAGGGCAAAATCAGCTGTGGGAATTTGCGGAATTGATTTTACCACGTAAGTCACCAGGAATTTTCAATCAAGCGTTGATGGACTTGGGGAGTTTGGTGTGTACGCCTCAAAATCCGGAATGCGATCAATGTCCCGTCAGTTCAGGGTGTGAAGCATTTCTCAATCAGCGGCAGCATCAGATTCCTATCCCAAAAACTCGTCCGGAAATCACGCCTCTGACCGATGTTAGCATTGCCGTGTTTGAGGGGGAGAAAGTGATGATTCGGCAACGAATGCCAGGGGAACGTTGGGCAGGGTTGTGGGACTTTCCTCGTTTTACTTTAGAAGATATGAATGGGTCTGCTCATCCTGCAGTGGTAAAGAAAAAGGCAAAGGGGCAGAGGATGCTATTTGCTGCAGACGATGATCAGCAACAAAGTAAAGGTGATCTTCCCGTAGGCCTCTCGACGGCTCTCATTCCTCGCTTGGAAGGTTATTTGCTGGAGCACGCAGGGGTCGAAGCATCACTTCAACAATTTGTAGCCGAGATTCGACATAGTGTGACGCGCTATAAAATTCGTCTGCTTTGTTTTGTTGCGTTTATTGAGTCTTCTGATGCGAGTCTAGTCGCTTCGTCCAAACAGCGGGAAGAGCGAGAATCACTCTATCAATGGGTGGCTGTCAGTGAGTTGGAAGGGTATCCACTTTCAGTGACCGGAAGAAAGTTCGCCAAACTGTTAACTGAAGAGATCCCTTCACTTGATTGAGTCGAGTGTGCAAAAAAATCCCCATCCTCAAAATTGCCTGAGATTGAGAATGGGGAAAACGTATTTGACTTAAGAGAAGAAAGCGGCATCCGTGCCAAAAAAGCCTTCCATGGATATTGAGCCTTTAGGGTGTGTCGGATGAGATGGGGATTCTGAATGAGTCGCCTGCTTCTCCTGTAGTCAAAGACGCTGAAGAACAATATGTATTGTTATCAGATAGTGGGTTAGCCGGATAAATCTTTGAAGAGTGTTCCAAACTCAGGCATGTCTTGTTCAAGTAGACTCTGCCAAGCTTGAGGATTCCAGATTTCGACACAGATAACAGCGCCGATAATCATGACATCCTGATTTGGTTGCACTCCCAAAAACTCACGAAATCCTTCAGGAATTGTACAGCGAGATCGATTGGCCAATTGAATGGTTCGATCTCTGGTAGACAGTAAACGCCCGAGGCGTTGTACCTCGTCCCAGCGGTTTTCCAGGCGATGTGCCTGGATTTTTTGCTTAATCAGGTCTACGCCCTGTTGTTGTCTGGCTTGCCAATCTGAGGCCTTCCAGAGGCTGAGACAGCCAGCTCTCTCTTTGGTTAACATCGTTTCCCCCGATTCGTCAGTGATGGCTTGAGCCATTTCTACGGGCAGCGAAACGCGAAATCGGTCATCGACCGTTCGCTTCACTTCTCCCGTAATAAATGCTTCACCGCTCATAACCAGCCTTCAAAAGGGGGATATGTATATTAACTCTCAACAATCGTAAAAGAGCTCTATATCGTACTGGGTGGATAACCCACAATCAACTAGTTTTCAAAGAACAATTGGGTAAGAAACCCACATTGATTAGAATCTACAGCTCGTTTACCAAAAAGGCAATCATTGATTGTCGAATTCTCCCGATTTTGTCAATTTTTCTTTTTGAGACTAATTTTCACGTTGTGAAACTTAAAGGAGAGCAGCAGGGTATGTTGCTCTCGCATTTCTCCAAGATCATGTTTTCAGTACGTCTTATATTTTGCAGATAAGTCCAAATGTTTAGCATCAGTAATCAGGGTGATATCAGATAGAATGTTTACAGACGCACGTTAGTCGTTTGGGGGCCGTCCATCCTATCTGCTCTCTCGGTTCACCTTAAAATTATTCATGAACTGAGATTGCTGATTTCGCCACTCTAATTCTTAGTTTGATCTAAAAGTTTTTCTCATGACTTTGAAGATCATCGAGAATGGCGTGAGTGGGTCAAGCGGTGCTATCCGTTTGATAGAGGATTGAAACTGTAGTGAAACCTGGTGATAGGGTTTGATACGTGACTGATACCGTTTGATAACAGCAAATAAGAACGTGATCACTGGGAACTGATGCAGAAGATTCACATTCGTAATTGTAAATCACAGTCAGTTTTATAGTGACAGGATCAACAGGGGCAGAAGTTTTCACCAGCTAGAAAGTTTTTCTCACGCGCGCGACGCAGATTACGTATTTTGGAGATCGGCGCAGTGGTGTCAATCTAAAATAAACTAGAGAAAATCAAGAGGGAAATAGAGATTCTAAGAGCCTTGGATTTATCAAGAGTGCTTGAACGCTACTCAATTGTCTGTCGCAAGGAAAAGTAGATGTGAATAACGAAGTGAATGGTTCAACGATCACTTCCAGTTGCCTGGCGAGAACTCCGGGTTTTATTCGGAGCTAGCCAGGCAGTGGAAGTATTCAGTTGCACCTAAAGAAGCTATCTGTAAATTTTAATATTCACGTCGTTTCAAGATGCCTGGCAGTGGTACTGGATAGGAGCCATCGGCTCGGGCCAGTACAGGAGCAGGTGAATCCAGAGTCAATTTATCGACATCAGGCGCAAATTCTTGTTTGCAGTTAAGCATTTCATCGTAGGTCACGACTTGCCCTGTATGAGCGGCCATTCTTCCCATTGAAGTTACCAGACTGGCTTCCGCACCACGTTTGACTTCGTTGTAAGGTTTGTCTTGACGAATCGCATTGATCAAGTCATCCCATTCCAACTGATACGGGTTCGGCTCTGGTTGCGGGTATGCCCACGCCAAATTCTCTTTTGTCTCATTATAGCCTTTATAGATTCTCGCTTTGGCCGGATGATGGGCGGATGTGGAAATCACTGCTAACCCTTTTGTTCCATGGGCAAAGCTGGCAAATTTTTGACGACAACCGGGTATCGTTCGGCCTCTCAGGAACATCTTGGTTCCGTCTGCGAACGTGTATTCAACACTATAGCTGTCGAAGTTTTGGTCAACATTTTCGCCTCGATAGTGGCGGCCTCCTGAACCATCGGCTTGAACGGGCCAGGCGTCTTTCATCCAGCAACTTTCATCGATGTTGTGAATCAGGAAGTCACTAAATCCTCCGCCACTCGCCCAGAGAAAACCATGGAAGTTTCTAATTTGGTATTCTAGTTCGCTCATTTTTTCCGGTTTAGGGCCGGTGGCTGCAGATCCTGTGGGACCCGCCATGCGATAGGCTCTTAGTTCCAGAATGTCTCCAATCTGTCCCTGTTTGATGCGGTCGTAGAGTTCTTGACGTGATTTACAGTGGCGGCACATCAAACCTACGCCGACTTTGAGATTTTTTTCTTCTGATTTCTTAGCCAGCTCAAGCATCTTGCGAGTACTAGGACCATCAACGGTCAGAGGTTTTTCCATGAAAACGTTAATCCCTTTTTCGATGGCATAACCGAAGTGAACCCATCGAAATGCAGGAGGTGTAACCAACAGGACAACATCTCCTGGTCCGAGACAGCTGATGGCTTTTTCATATCCATCAAAGCCGATAAATTTCTGGTCGTCGGGAACATCTACTTTGTCACCAAATGCCTTTTTGAGGCTTTTATAACTCACGTCTAAGCGGTCGTTAAAAACGTCTGCCATAGCGACCAATTTGATAGGCCCACTGGTAGTTGAGAGTGCATTAGCAGCGGCACCTGTCCCGCGCCCTC
>JAJDEK010000328.1 GCA_029259875.1 Planctomycetaceae bacterium | reverse complement strand
TGAAAATACACCGCCGGTCTGTTATCCTCTCACTTTTGACACTAACGATCGCCACCCTGCTTGCCTTACTTCCACCGGCGGCGACAAAATTTGTCGTTGATTATGTATTAGATAAAAAACCTCTGCCCCCCATGGTACCTCAATGGGTGCCCCGTGAACCCTGGTCGCTGCTAGTGTCGATTACCGTTGTTGTCATTGCGATTTCATTAGTTCGTATCGCATTGCAAATTTGGGGACGTTGGCATGCCACTCGTATTACGAAACTGATTCAAATGAAAGTGCGTAAGAATGTCTTTGCGCAAGCAGTGCGTCTTCCTCTACATCGAGTGCAGGAACTCAAATCGGGAGGAGCCGCGAGTATCTTAAGAGAAGACGCTGGCAGTGTTGGTGAGTTGTTTTTTGGAATGTTATACAATCCTTCCCGCGCCGTGATTCAATTGTTGGGAAGCCTGATGATTTTGGCTTGGGTAGACTGGCGATTGCTATTAGGTGCCATGTTCCTTGTCCCCATGGTTTATTTCACACATCGGACCTGGATCAGCCGTATTCGACCGCAACACCGAAAAATTCGATCGCAGCGTGTGGAAATCGATGCCTTGGCAACCGAATCGTTCGGCGGCATGAGAGTGGTCCGTGCATTCGGCCGACAACGTTCTGAAACAAGTCGCATTATGCGAGGCAATCATCTGATGGGACGTCAAGAATTGTATGCATGGTGGTGGTCACGGCTGGTTGAAATTGTTTGGGAAGTTCTGATTCCAATCGCGTCTGCATGTTTGCTTTTATATGGCGGCTGGCAGGTCCTGCAAGGCGAATTGACCTTAGGAGATCTGGTCATGTTTCTCGCTTACTTACTGATGCTGCTAGGTCCCTTAGCTGTACTCGCGCAAAGTGCAGCTCAGTTCCAAAATAGTCTGTCAGGCTTTGATCGTGTGTTGGATCTTTTGGCCGAACCCCGCGAGATGGAATCATCCACAGCAAAAACCATCGGCAAATCGGAGATCACCGGGCAGATTACGTTTGACAATGTCAGCTTCCAATATCCCAACTCTCAACAGTTTGCTCTGCAAGAGATCTCTCTGGAAATAGAACCTGGTGAAACCATCGCACTGGTGGGCCCCAGCGGTGCGGGTAAAACCACATTCTGTAATCTTGTGGCGCGTTTTTATGATGCGACCAAAGGACGCTTATTACTTGATGGTCACAATCTAAGAGACTTCGACGTCGAAAGCTATCGCAAACACATCGGTGTCGTGGAACAGGATGTCTTTCTGTTTGATGGTTCAATCGCAGACAATATCGGCTATGGCGATCCTAGAACCACTTATGAGAAAGTTCAACACGCAGCAGAAGTCGCCAACGCTCACGAATTCATCAAAGATCTTCCAAATGGCTACGACACTTTAATTGGAGAACGAGGTGTCAAGTTGAGCGGCGGACAAAGACAACGCCTGGCAATTGCCCGCGCTATTCTGGCTGATCCACGAATATTAATTCTGGATGAAGCCACCAGTAATCTTGATACGGAAAGTGAACGACTGATTCAAGCCAGCTTGACTTCGTTAATGCAAAACCGCACCTGTTTTGTCATCGCCCATAGACTGAGCACAATCACCCATGCAAACCGTATCATTCTGTTTGAAGCAGGACGCATTCTCGAGATCGGCACACATGACACTCTGATGGAAGCAGATGGAAAATACCGCGAGATGGTGCTCTTACAAACCAGTCCTGCTGAAGTCACATAAGCTGAGATCACTTGCACCATGTGTGCACATTCGTCTTGCCTGATAAATCTCACTAATTGATTTTGCAAATTGAAAAGCCTCTTTCATATGTCTATAATTTGATATGTAATCGAGTCTTCAAAAATTATCCAGACAATCACCTTCAATGAAAGTCGGGTTCTCCCCGAAAAGGAAAACAGTGGTATGAAGTTATTGGAACATCGTCGGTACGCATTGCTATTAAGGTTTAGTGTCGTTTTAGGAATTATGACTGGAACGATTCAATATAAAATTAACCACCAAGCGATCGTTCACGCGGGAGAAACAAATAAATCGAAACAGTCCTCCGCAAAAAAATCAAACAAAGTTCTCTTGGGGACAGATGAACTGACGTCCGGAATTCCTGGAAAAGGGCCGCTAACAGTCAAAGAAATCAAAGTCTGGCTCAATCAACCGGAAAACCATGAAACTCTAGAAGTAAGTTTACCTCTTGGCCTCAGTGCAGGAGCCGCACAAATAGTGGGCCTGAAAGAAAATCCGCTCACCAGGGCAAAAATTGAACTGGGAAGACAACTTTATTTTGACACGAGGCTTTCAGTAGACAACACCGTCAGTTGTGCCAGTTGCCATCACCCGAATGAAGGATACGGACGACGCACTCAATTCGGTGTCGGTATCAAAGGCCTGGAAGGCGGACGCAACTCTCCTGTCAGCTACAACCGCATTCTAAGCGGTGCACAATTCTGGGATGGACGTGCTGCTTCGTTGGAAGAACAGGCCGTCGGCCCCATCGCCAATCCGATTGAAATGGGAAATACTCACGAAAATGCCGTAAAAACAGTCAAAGAAATTCCCGGCTACCAGATACAGTTCGACAAAATTTTCAAAGAAGGAGCGACCATAGATAACATCGGCAAAGCCATCGCTTCATTCGAACGCACACTGGTCACGGGACCGTCTCCGTTTGATTATCAGGAGCAACTGCGTCCGTTCCTGAAAATGGACAAAGAAGATCTTGAAGACCTGGAAGAAGAATACAAGGCTGCTTTAGCATTGACCAAAGCAAACCCCATGTCGAAAAGTGCCTTGCAGGGACGAGCATTATTTTTCAGTGAAAAAGTCAACTGTGCTGCTTGTCACTTAGGACCGAATCTGGCTGATGAAAAATATCACAACCTAGGTGTGGGCATGACCGTCAAAAATCCAGACCTCGGACGCTATGCCGTTACTAAACAGGAAAAAGATAAAGGAGCATTCAAAACGCCGACTATTCGTAACGTGGCATTGAGCGGTCCCTATATGCACGACGGTGCTTCTAAAACTCTGGAAGAAGTCGTTGAACATTATAACAAGGGAGGCGATCCTAATCCCTATCTCAGTGACAAAGTCAAAAAACTGAATCTTTCAGATCAAGATAAAAAAGACCTGGTCGAATTTATGAAGGCCTGCTCTGGTTCATTCCCCAAAGTGGAATCCGAACGGTTACCTCAATAGACAAATACTTTTTTCTCATTACTAAAAACAGCCCGGTTAAAAATACCGGGCTGTTTTTATTTCTGATATGAAATATCATTGTACATTAGACAGACATCAATAAAACAACGTTGCTATTACTCATAAAAGGCTGAGCGTGTCAAACCCCAATCCATCGAGCCCGGGTTCACCTGTCTGGAAATCTCTGGAAACATTGATCGCCGTCTTTACGATCATCATGATCGGCGTGCATCTGGTGCTGCGTTATGGGTTAATCAGCACCGAAACCACACAGAACATTCCACTCTGGTTAGTCCTTGGTTTGGGCGGCACACCTCTGGTTTGGGGACTGTTGGTCAAAATGCTCCAGCGTGAGTTTGGTTCAGACTTGCTGGCGGGAATTTCTATCGTGGTCTCTGTTTTATTGGATGAATATCTGGCGGGCTCTCTGGTCGTGCTGATGCTTTCCGGAGGCGAAGCGTTGGAAGCGTACGCCGTGCGCAGTGCTTCGTCAGTCCTGCAGGCATTGAGTAAACGGATGCCATCAATCGCACATCTTAAAGTCGATTCCAAGATTGATGATGTTCCCTTAGAGCAAATTGCCATCGATGATATCTTAGTGATTTTTCCACACGAAATTTGCCCCATCGATGGAGTGGTGCTCGAGGGTCACGGGGTGATGGACGAGTCCTATCTCACCGGTGAGCCTTATATGATGTCCAAAACGCCGGGATCTCAGGTACTTTCAGGTGCCATTAACGGCGAAACCGCACTGACGATTCGCGCGGAAAAACTGGCCGTTGATTCCCGTTATGCAAAAATCATGCAGGTGATGCAGACGTCAGAACAGCATCGACCGCGGATGAGAAGAATGGCAGATAAACTCGGCGCGTGGTACACCCCACTCGCCGTTTTGATAGGGCTAGCGGCCTGGTTCCTTTCCGGTGATCCCGTACGCTTTCTGGCTGTGATGGTCGTTGCCACTCCCTGTCCGCTGCTGATTGCCATTCCGGTCGCCATCATTGGCTCCATTTCACTGGCGGCCCGCAGAGCAATCATTGTTCGCGATCCCACAGCACTGGAAACCGCGGACACATGCAGGACGATTATTTTC
>JAJDEK010000327.1 GCA_029259875.1 Planctomycetaceae bacterium | reverse complement strand
GAATGGTAATGGACCCCGTGATTGTTGTTGATCAGGTGGTCAAAGACAAAGCGGGAAAAGAAACATTCAAACGATTAGCCTCTGTCGGGGCAACAAGCGACTTTCCCGATCTAGGTGGTAAATTATTTGATACACGAAGTGATGATCCTTACTACCTTTTGACCGCACCAGCTGATGGTGAGTATCGAGTTACGATCCGAGACCTTCAATTTGAAACGCGAGGCAATCCTCGAATGGTTTACCGCGCCGTTGTTCGACAACCGAAGCCCGATTATCGACTCGTTGCATTACCTTTGTATCCCCAGGCAGTTAACACGGGGGGAGGACCAGCTGCGATTGCTCTGCGTAAGGGAGATTGTTTTAAAATCGCTGTCATGGCTTTACGGCAGGATGGGTTTAAGGAAACCATTGACCTTTCAGTAAAAGGGTTGCCTCCGGGTGTTTCTTGTAAGGCTGCTAGTATCGGTGTTGGCACAAATAACGCTGAGATGATTATCCAGGCTGAAGAGTCAGCAAAAAAGTGGTCAGGCCAAATTGAAATTGTTGGTCATGCTGCAGGAGCAGATGCTAAGAAGTTGGAACGGGTTGCACGTGCCGCGACTGTGCTGCGGCCCGTCGCGAAGAATGTTCGTGCGCAGTCTCGTATTGCACGATCTCTGGGATTATCAGTGATTGATGAAGTGGCTCCCTATCAAGTCGTAGCCGATGTGAAAGAAGTGAAAGTGAATCAGGGGCGGCAGATCCTGGTTCCCGTCAAAGTGGTGAAGCGGACTGGTTTTGATAACGCAGTCGCCTTGGCCTGGAATGGTATTCCTAAAAACAGCAATATTACCATTCAGAATAAAACAATTGCTAAAGGGAAGCAGGACGAACTGTTCCAGATCTTCGTCAAGAATAATGCAAAGCCTGGTGTGTATACCGCTTATTTGCAGTCAACCGTTGATGTCTCGTACCGCCGAAATCCTGGTCAAGTTGATGAGGCTAAGAAAGAACAGGCTGAATTAACTAAGCAATTGACTGAAGCCCAGGCAGCTCTTGCCGCTGTAACAAAAGCACGTGATGAGCTTGTTAAAGCAAAAGGTAAAACTCCTGAGCAAAAGAAAGCAGAACAGGCTAAAGCCGCGCAGGAAGTCAAAGCAGCCACAGGTCGTGTGAAAGCCGCAGATACTGCTAAAAAAGCATCCGACAAACGAGTTGCTGCCGCGGAAAAGGCAGCGGCTCCTAAGACTGTCAAAGTATATGCCCCTTCTACTCCTTTGGTAATTCGTGTCAATCCAGCGCCGGTCACTCTGACTTTAAATGTTCCCGGTGGTGGAGCGTTGAAAATGGGAGCGGCAATTGATGTGAAAGCGACTGTAAAACGGATCAACGGCTTCAAGGGGCCTGTAGAATTAACGTTGCCTCTTCCCCCCGGTATAAAGGGAGTCACTGTGGGCACCGTACAAATTCCTGCAGACAAGACGGAAGTAACGTTCCCGATTAAAGCCAGTGCTGAAGCGACTGAAGGTGATCTGGCCAATTTGGTAGTCCAGGCAAAAGCCGATTTCCAAGGGCAAGCATTAGTCGATGCACCAATCAAATTAAAAGTGACAAAGTAAAAATCAATCAGACAATATTATTTCGGATTAAAAACAAAGACAGTTGATTGTTTATTTCAATTGTTCAAACAGTGATATGAAGAGGGACATGTTATGTGGAACCGGTTTGCTAATTTATGTGTAATGTTAGCTGTAGTCCTCGTCGCGGGGCGCTTTGCAGCGGCTGAAGAAAAACCGATTCAACCTGCGAAAGTAGAGTTGGGGCGTCCTGTCAGCTTTGAGAAGGATGTGTTTCCGATTCTGGATGCCAACTGTATTGCCTGTCATAACATTGCCAAAAAAGAAGGCGCGCTTGTTCTGGAAAATGTGAAGGACTTGCTCAAAGGAGGAGACAGTGGAGCTTCTGTTGTACCTGGGAAGCCGGATGAAAGTTATCTCTATCAAGTGGCTTCCCGCACAGAAGAAAGCTTCATGCCACCTCTCCCAAACAAGGTGGGGGCAAAAGCACTTACTCCTAAACAAGTTGGTATTCTACGGCAGTGGATTCTTGAAGGAGCCAAATCCAGTGGAAAGTCATCCGATGCAGGCATTGTCTGGCAGTCATTACCACCAGGTTTGAACTCAATTTACAGTACAGCACTTTCTCCCTGGGCACGTTATGCCGCGGTCGGACGTGCGAATCGGATTGCCATCTATGACCTTGCAACGGGAACAGAAGCAGCAACATTAAATGACCCTGCTTTGGTGAAATTACAAAAAGAAGGCAAACCATTTTATCCATTAGGAGCAGCGCATCGAGATTTTGTACATTCTCTGGCGTTTAATTCCAATGGTAACATGCTGGCCTCTGGTGGTTATCGAGTTGTGAAACTTTGGAAAAAATCATTAGGAGCCGTTGTTAAAAAAATGGACCTGCCTGCTGCGATTACCAGCTTGGCATTGAATGCAGACCGGAGTGTGTTGGCAGTGGCAACCGCCGATAATAGTGCCTCTCTCTGGAAATTGCCTGAAGGACAGAAGCTCGTTGAATTGAAAGGGCATGGCGGTGAAATCAAAGGCCTGGCTTTCACACCAGATCGTACAAAAATAGTGACATCATCTGCTGATCAGAGTCTGCGTGTTTGGAATGCCGCAGATGGCAAGCAGATTTCCACAATGAAAACGCCTGCGGTCATCAACACATTAACAGTCAGTAAAGATGGAACACAGGTTATCGCGGGTGGAGCCAACAAGATCATTTATGTCTGGCCGCTGACAATTCCCGCACCTAAAGCAGGAGAAAAAGCACCAGAGATTCCTGCCGCTTTGTTTGAACTCAAAGGGCATGCTAAGCCAGTTACCTCATTGAAGCTAGTGATGCCGGCTGGCGTACAACTCGTTTCTGGTAGTGAAGATGGCACTGTACGTGTTTGGGATTTGAAAGGCAAAAAGCAAATTCGGTCGATCAACCATGGGGCTCCCGTGAGCGATGTCGACGTCAGCCCGGATGCTAAGAATTTGGTGTCGGTTTCCGTCAACGGAACTGGAAAAATCTGGCAGTTAAGCAATGGCAAGATGCTCAAAGAATTCCGTGGCGATTTGAACAAAGAGCGTCAAATGGTTTTGGCAACAGAAGCTCAGACAATCGCGAAACAAAAAGTCGCTTTGGGTGATGCAGCTGTGAAAGCCGCTGATAAGAATGTCAAAGACCGTGAAGCGGAATTGAAAAAACGAAACGAAGAATTAGTGGCAGCGAAAAAAGCACTGCCTGAAGCCCAGAAGAAAGCCGCTGATTATGCCCCTAAACTGAAGGCTGCTAAGGATGGACAGGCAAAACTATTGGCAGATCATAAAAAGAAAGGCGAGGATGCTGTCAAAGCAGCAAACGTGCAAAAGGTGGCTGCCGATAAAGCAGTCGCAGGCGCTGATGCAAAATTAAAGCAGGTGAATCAAGTAAATCAGACTGCCATCGCTGCTGTTGAAAAAGAAATCGCGGCTGCAAAGAAAGCGTTAGATGCAGCCAATGCGGTCAAGCCAGATCCTGCTGATAAAACTGCTGATCAAAAGAAGAAAGCCGCTGTTACGAAAGCGAAGGCGACGTTTGATGCCGCTCAGAAAAAATTAGCAGCAGCTAAACTGAAAAAAACTAACGATGAAAAACAGGCTGCAAAGGTTGTTGCAACTGCCAAACAAGCAGTAAAAAAAGCAGTCACTGCAGTTACCGCAGCAACAAAACTCGCTGCAACGAAGCCGAACACCAAAGCCGTCGATAAGAAGGTGACGGATGCTGAAGCGGAATCAAAGAAACTAGCCGATGCTGCAACAGCGGCCGCTAAAAAGATTACGTCTGCTGAGCGTTCTGTGAAAGTCGCTGGTACGACACTGACAAAAATCAAAGGACAGCTTGCAGAACGAACAAAAGAGAAAACGGCTTTAGATGCGACTGCTAAGCAAATGGATGCTAAATTAGCAGAAGTCAAAAAACAGGCGGCCGTATTATTCCCAATGAAGTCGGTCGCTTTTTCCGAAGATGGAAAGCAAGTCGTGACCGGTGATGATAGTCAGAAAGTACGTCTTTGGGATGTGACCTCTGGTAAGGAGTTAGATACGTTATCTGGTCATACAGCACCAGTTTCTGCTGTGGCGTATATTTCAAAAACGGCTGTGGTTTCTGGAAGTGCTGATAAAACCGTATTGATTCAAAGTATCCAACCTGTTTGGTCTCTAGTAGCTCAATTAGGAGCTGATCCCAAAGATCCAACAAAAGTTGGCAACTCACCAATTTCAAACCGGGCACTTTGTCTGAGTTTCAGCCCGGATGGTAAGCTGCTCGCTGTGGGGGGCGGAGATCCATCTCGCAGTGGAGAAATTATGTTGTGGGATGTTGCTACAGGAAAAGTCGTTCGAACATTTGAGAATGCTCATAGTGATACCGTTCTGGGGATTCGCTTTTCTCCTACAGGAAAATCATTGTTGAGCGGTGCTGCTGACAAGTTTGTCAAAATATTTGATGTGGCAACAGGCAAGTTTGTTAAGTCGTTTGAAGGGCACACACACCATGTTCTGGATGTAGCCTGGAAAGCAGATGAATCGACGATTGTCAGTTCTGGTGCAGATAACGTGATTAAAGTTTGGAATATCGAAACCGGCGAACAAAAACGCACCATTAAAGGCTAT
>JAJDEK010000326.1 GCA_029259875.1 Planctomycetaceae bacterium | reverse complement strand
CGGCACAACGGTGGACAATTTATTCTTCGCATTGATGACACCGATCAGGAACGCAACCTTTCGGAGGCACTTGGCCCCATTCTGCAGGCGTTTAAATGGTTGGGACTGAATTGGGATGAAGGTCCTGAAGTCGGGGGAGACAATGGCCCTTACTTTCAGTCGGAAAGAAACGACCTTTATCGGGCTGCCGTCGATCAACTCTTGGCGGAAGGTAAAGCCTATCGGTGTTATGACACACCCGAACAAATTCAGGCCGACCGGGAAGCGGCTCAGAATGAAAAGCAAAACTATCTGAATATTCGTCGTTCACTGGAACTTTCTGAGAGTGACAAAGAACAATATGAAGCAGAAGGCCGCGCTTCAGTGGTACGATTGTTGGTTCCCCGCGATCAGAAGATTCAAATTGATGATGCCGTCCGTGGTCGTGTTGAGTTTGATGCGGGCCTTATGTCAGACCCCGTGATCCTGCGAGCCAATGGAACACCACTGTATAATCTGGCGACTGTGATTGACGATGCTAGCATGAAGATCACGCATGTGATTCGCGCCGAAGAGCATCTTTCGAATACTCCGGTCCAGGTTTTGATTTATCAGGCACTCGGTTATGAATTACCACAGTTTGCTCACATTCCTTTTGTTGCAGCACCTGGAGGAAAAGAAAAACTGAGTAAACGAAAGCTCGATAAATATCGAAAGAGTCCTCAATTTAAAAAAATGTTTGATAAAGCAGAAGCTGTTTTTCCGCGGATTGGTTTGGAGAACGCGGGAGGCCTTGATCCGGTGATGGTCGAGTATTACGAAAAGATTGGCTATCTTCCGGAAGCAATTTTAAATGCGCTTTCCCGTTTGGGTTGGTCTTTAGATGATAAGACGGAAATTATGTCGCTGAACACGATTATCGAGAACTTTACTCTCGATCGCATTGTCAAATCTGCTGCAGGCCTTGATCCGGACAAACTACTCAATTTTCAGTCGCATTGGATGAATCAATTGTCTCTGGATGAGAAAGTAGAACGCTGTAGTCCTTTTCTGGAAGAAGCTAGTTTGGTTCATGACGCGAGTGCTCCCGAAGCCAAACAAAGAATCAGCCAGGTGATTATTGGGATGGAAGACCGTTTGAAAGTTTCCAGTGATATTCTGGACTTTGATGAATTTTTTATCGCCGATGATCAATTGGAATATGATGCAAAAGCATTCAAAAAACGAATTAAAAAATCAGCAGAAGCGGTTTTGCTATTAGAAAAAGTGAAAGAAAAGTTAACCCAGGCCAGTGATTTCAATGCGGAAGCATTAGATCATCTGTTGCATGAGTTCGTGGAACAAGAAGGGATTGGCATGGGGCAGATTATTCATGCGTTGCGTGTCGCCGTCAGTGGAAAAGGGACGGGAATCGGGATGTTTGATTGTCTGGCAATTCTAGGCAAAGAGAGTTGCGTTAATCGAATAGATCGGGCCATTGCCCTCAGTCAGACTGAGTAATTTAAGATACAGAAACGAAAACAGGCTGGTCCTGTGCTTGTTGAAATCATTTAAGGAGTAAGGGATGTCAACTCCCGAAGAAAAAACACCAACCGATTTTATTCGAACGATCGTTCAGGAAGATAATAGCACGGGCAAACATAAGGGGCGTGTGCATACACGTTTTCCTCCTGAACCGAATGGTTATCTCCATATCGGCCATGCCAAATCGATCTGTCTTAATTTTGGTGTTGCCAATGAAAATTCTGGTGGACTTTGTAACCTGCGGTTCGATGATACCAATCCGGAAAAAGAGGATGTGGAATATGTCGACTCGATCAAAGAAGATGTTCGGTGGTTGGGGTTTGACTGGGCGGATCGTGAGCATTTTGCCTCTGACTATTTCGTTCAACTTTATGAATACGCGGTTGAGTTGATCAAAAAAGGAAAAGCGTATGCTTGCGATTTGCCAGCAGATAAAATGCGCGAATATCGGGGAACTGCTACTGAACCGGGTAAACCAAGTCCTGGTCGTTCCCGGTCAGTCGAAGAAAACCTGGATCTGTTTGAACGGATGAAAAACGGTGAGTTCAAGGAAGGGGAATTTGTATTGCGGGCGAAAATTGATCTTGCCTCGCCGAATTTTCACATGCGTGATCCTGTGATTTATCGTGTGCGACATGTGCACCATCATCGTACGGGAGACAAATGGTGTATCTATCCGATGTATGACTACACACATTGTATTTCAGACTCGATTGAAAAGATCACTCATTCCATTTGCACGCTCGAATTTGAAGACCATCGGCCACTATATGACTGGATTCTGGATGAGCTGGAAATATTTCATCCTCAGCAGATTGAGTTTGCACGTTTAAACATGACTTACACCGTCATGAGTAAACGTAAACTGTTGGAGTTGGTACAGGGGAACTATGTCTCAGGTTGGGATGATCCACGGATGCCGACGATTTGTGGAATGCGACGACGGGGTGTGACATCGGAATCATTACGCGAGTTTTGTAGAACCATTGGGGTAACGAAGTTTAATTCGATGACAGATAAAGTCGTACTGGAAAATTCTATACGCGAGCATTTGAATCAGGTTGCCCCCCGTGTGATGGGAGTATTGAACCCCCTACGCGTGGTGATTGATAATTATCCCGAAGATACCACCGAAGAGTTAGTTGCGATTAATAACCCCAACGACGAATCTGCGGGAACCCGAAAAGTACCTTTCTCAAAAGTCATATACATTGAGAAAGAGGATTTTATGGAAGATCCGCCTAAGAAGTTCTTCCGACTCGCTCCTGGCAGAGAAGTTCGGTTGCGCTATGCCTATTTTGTAACCTGTGTTGACGTGATCAAAGATGATACTGGTGAAGTCATAGAACTGCGTTGTACTTACGATCCAGAAACGAAAGGGGGAAATGCCCCCGATGGTCGAAAGGTCAAAGCCACGATTCACTGGGTTTCTGAATCACACGCCGTCGATGCTGAAATCCGTCTTTACGATCATCTGTTTAAGACTCGCGATCCTGAAGATTTGCCGGAAGGAGTCGACTATAAAACCAACCTCAACCCGGATTCGTTGCAAGTTCTGACGGGCTGCAAGCTGGAGCCAAGTTTGAGAGACGCCGAGCCTGGTAGCCGCTTTCAGTTCGAACGCATGGGTTACTTTTGTGTGGATAGTCAGGATTCTACGCCAGAGAAGCCGATATTCAATCGAACTGTGACATTGCGGGATGCCTGGGCTAAGATTGAAAAGCAGATTCAGAACCAACCCAAAAAAAAGTGAGAGAACACAAAGGGATTCTGAGCTACTTATTGCCAGTCTCAGAGAGCGCATAAAAAAACACTCGTCGAATTGATGTTCGACGAGTGAGCCCATGCACTTCAAAGTGCTCATGTATTTCAAACTTTGAATTATGGTGTTCTCTGTGCTACGGAAAAATCACTGTTGGATGTAGCCGGAGCTGATTGTTCAGAGCGTGGAACACGACGGGTCCAGCCACTGACGCGAACGATTGAAGGTAGTGAGTTTCCTGATGACTTCGGCTTATAACCGGCTCGGCGTGTAGGGGGGAATGCCGACTCGGTTGATTCCTGATACGAAGAACGTCGTAACGCAGGATCATCATCTAAGCTAGATCTCCGTGGATCAGAAGCAGGATCACGATCGTATTTGTCACCGTTCGCATCAAAAGTATCGTCTTTCTTTTGGTTTAAAGCAGATCGTTGACGGATAGGCTGAGGTGCTCCTGCTGAAGTATAAGGTTCAGGCGTGGGAAGCAGAGCTGTGGCTGTTCCGCCGAATCCACCATTAGATGGATAGACATAAGCTGTTCGAGTGGTGGGAATCGTTCGCATTACAGTGACCGGCTTCATAGCA